>JAZFYO010000435.1:0-3180 GCA_036443615.1 Binatia bacterium
TGATCGAAGGGCATGCCGATATCATAGGGACTGAAAAATACAACAAGGGTCTGGGGCTACAGCGGGCCCAGTCGGTGAAAACAGAGCTGGCACGACTGGGGATTGCTCCGGGAAGATTGAGGGTGTCCTCTCTTGGAGAGGCCAAACCTTTAATAAACCAGGAGACGGATTGGGCGCGAGCGGCCAATCGCCGGGTAGAGCTAAGATTTAACAGCAACTAAAAAGTAGGATTTCTTTCCCAGGACAACCTTCCAGCCCAGCTTAAAGCCACACACTACACAATAAGCGTCAATTGAGATTTCAGTCTTCGGCCCTGGAGGATCACGGACAACTACGCCCAGGTAGTCTTTACACTTCGGACAGGTGCGGTAGAGGTATTTGGTCATAAGTCTACGGATTAACCCGATACCAGTCGGCGGCGAATTTGGTTAGAAGTTGGTCTAAAAATACTCGGACATTGGCAGTTGCACCACCTGACGTACCCATCAATATAGCTGACCTACTCCATACAGCAGCTTTATACGTCAGTGTGCCGGTTTTTTTGATAATTACTGGGCGAGAAACCTTCAGTAAAACCTCACCATAGTAGCCCGCAGTTCCCCCATGTGCTGGGATCTTTCCTATGTTGGCGGCGATGTAGACGGAAGATTGAGAAGACTCTTTCACCTTTAGGTTAGGCAGCTTACTCCGGAAAAAAACAAATACTTGGTTTTTAATATCATCCTCGTTCAGTGTTAATAACTCCTTTGCATCACGATCAAATGTCTGCACTATGATACTGACCTCATTCAGCTTGGCCAACTCGGCGTACCCTGCCGACTCCACCGGCACCATAAGCACCAGCAACGCGAATAAGAGCATTGGGTATAATCGGGCCATTGGCGTATCCTCCCTGGGGTAGGGATTCTCCTATGGTCAAGGAGGGCCTGTCAACCTGAGATCATGCTTGGTTATAGACTGGGATAAAGCTAGGATATTAATGGTTTGGAGATGTAGGGTTTCCTATAGCAAAATCGGTGAATGGTTTCATGAGCGGGACAGTATTAATTGAAAAAGAATTTGCTCAGGTGAAAGAGTCCACTTTTTCCTACTTATCGTGCCATAAGTCTATAACCAACCATATGATTCGAGAATTGACAAATATCAGTTATGATCAGGCAATGAATTTCTTTAACCGGATGGTGGCGTGGGGACATCTCAAACGCGTAGGCACAGCAACAAGCACGAGATACGTTCTGCCGAAATAGAGGTAAGGTGTATTTGAACATTGGGGTCTAGCTCGGCCAGCTAAATGCCGGTGACCTCCTGCCTTGGCCTATGCTCCTGGGGGACTCGAATTAGAGGGCCTTTGAGTAGCCGCCGAGCTTCCCTCTGGCGAAAAGCCGGTTCACCCCACCCCCGTGTAATTCCCCGCCTCCTACGGTCTCGTAGATAGTTTGACCCTAGGGCCAATTCGGTCGCAGGTGGGCTTGACATCTCGGTCAGAATGTTATATAAAACCTACCATGGTTAAGCCCAAAGGCCTATTAGATGCATTCATCCAAGAGAGGCTCTCTCAGCATCGGGAGCCCACACGGAAAGGGGTCCCGAGAGGCGAGCGCATAGGTTTCCTGCGCCCGAAGTATCACGCAAGCCTCCTTTGCGCCCTCCGTGCCGTGCCCCTAAAGGATATCGCCGAAGAGTTAGGAGTTTCCCACGGCCTCCTGATGAAGTGGAACACCGAGAAGGATTTCATAGGCTTAATGTATACCCACCTAACTGACTTCACAGAGCACTTTTCGGGGTCCCTCGCCGACCATGCTGAGAGCCTCCGAAGGTGCGCGACGAAGGATTGGAGCGGAGAGGCTCCTCGGCTTGCCTGTGGCAGTCGCTACGGCTTGGGTCTCCTACTCAAAATCTGCCAAGTCCTGGTGGTGGAAGACACTGGCACGTTCGAGAGGACAAGGGTGATAAATGCGCACTGGTGGAAACCACGGAGGGATAAGGTGCTCCATCCGTTCCCAAGACAAGATGCCCTTCTGACTACGTCGCAGACAAGCGAGGTGGCGAAAGATCCCTTCTTTGCCCTCGCTGCTTACCAGGCCATTAGTGATCTCAGACGTGCCGCGAGGTCTGAAAGTCGGCCTTACAAAAGGGGACTGGATAAGACGCTCGTGATAGCACAGGTCCTGGGTGGTTGGGAGCGGTCCCTTCTGGGGCAACCTCATTCGGCCTTGGAGCGAGTCGCTAATCACATGCAAGCGACCATCTTGGACATTGTCAAGGAGGCGATTGAGAAGGAAGACCGAAAGGCGAAGAAGGCCGTAACCTTTATGCTCCGCGTGATTAGAAAAGAGATGACGAGAGATGCCAGTTAATCGGACACTCTCGAAATATGATGGGGCTCGGACTGAGGCGACAAAGTGAGGGCAACGTCTTGGAGGCCGGGGGGCCTTGGTGACGACCCTCGACCCGCATACAAGCAGATCCGAGCCCTGTCGCCCCCTTCGGGGTTGGGTGGTGGTGGAGGAGGGGTCGCCTATCTGCTTGGAGCGGGGATGAAAACCGGGGAGGGGGGCGGATGTTGCCGCTGACCCACGAAAAACGAAATAACACTTTGGAGGAGAGTCAAAATGACAACAACTAATTATCTATCGAGCGAACAGGTCTCTCGCATATTTACCACCTACAGCGCAGCGTCCATCCGGGAGCTAGCACGCAAGAAGAAACTGCCCGTTGTCCGGTGGGAGCCGATCTTTAGCCGGGATGCAGAGACCATTCAGGCGTTAATCAAATTGACACAAGGGGAGGATAAATCAAATGGCTACAAGCGGAGGTAACAACAGCACATCGCCCACCCTGGTAAATGTAGCAGGAGTCGTCCGCCAACACTACCGCGAGGAACTCTGGCGGGCAATTAAGACTGCTCTTGGCGTAATTACTTCCCTTTCGCTCAAAGGGCGCGACCACTGTCTTGTTCTAGTCTTTGAGGGTCCGTCAGGCCAGGGCAAATCCATTACGATCCGTGTGGTAATGTCCAACCGTGCGTCAACGGAAAAGTATCTGCACCGGGTCGACGACTTCACGCCGGCCTCCTTTGTGTCTCACGCCGCGAACCGCAAAGAAAAACACCTCAAGGAAATCGATCTTCTTCCAAAGATAAGAGACAAGGTGATGCTGACCAAAGAACTGGCACCGCTG
>JAZFYO010000436.1:0-6579 GCA_036443615.1 Binatia bacterium
CTCCGCTCAGGCCAAGCTCCTTTATACGCGATACTTCGCGCGCAGCCCCCTCGGCATCCTGAAGGCAAACCACGCCCACACCCTTCAAACGATCCGGAGCCTCGGCACAGACCTTGGCGAGCCAGGAGTTATAGGCGCGGCAGACGCCGTTTCCAAGCAAACCATCAGTCCAGGAGTTGATGTGCAGGAGAAAGCTGGGATAGAGGAACTGTAAATCAATTTTCTCCCTATTGAGATCCTGAAGGCGCTCCTCAATGTTAGAAAGGGTCTGACTACCAACGGAGGCGCGGCGGGACTTGGCCGCCTGCCCACCGGGAGGGGCTGCCGTGCCCGGGCTAAAAGCCCCGGGGATGCTGGGTCGACGGTAACGGGTAGACCCATCCACCACCCAAAAGTTATTGCCCTCATCGTCAACCATAAGCCGAGGACGATACTTCCGCAGGGACGGCTCCATGTATCTTTCAAACACCTCTTCGGTCTCGAAGAGATGACCATCGGCATCAATGACCATGCTTTTCCCCCCTCGGATTCAAGTTGCCTCCGTACGGACCTTGAAGGGAATTCAAAAGGAGTACTGGAGGCCTCTTAGATTGTTACCGATAAAATGATCAACAGAACGACTTCAACAAAGTTTTTCGCGCCAAGACGCCAAGACCGAAAAGAAAACTTTTTTGATCCTACTCCTTGGCGTCCTTTGCGCCTTTGCCGCTCGCCCCGTGGAATGTCCTTTCCACAGAAGCGTTATCTTTTCATTCACGGCATTATTTCACGGGGCGAGTCCCGTGGAATATCCTTTCCACAGAAGCGTTATCTTTTCATTCACGGTTTTATTTCATGGGGCGAGTCATCGTTTATCCGATTCCCTAAACCCAAATTCAACGGAATATTTCAAATATGGTTGGTTAGGATTTCATTTCGGGTTCGTAAACTAGCGATGAACGAATGACGGCGTTGATGCTGGGTGCCATTGGATTACGGATCTCCTCGCCAATGTGAGCTAATGCACCGAGGGCCCTGCCGATAATGGCGAATGATTTCGACATCTGCCAGGGGAGCCCCATATCCAATGAGATGGCTGCAATTGCACCCGTCACGTTGACAGGTAATCGGCGTCCACGCTTTGCCTCCGCAACCTTGGAGATCCGCTGCAGCAGATCACAGTAGATATTGGCGACCTCAGTCTCCCGGGCAATCTCAAACAGCCGGTCTGCCCGGGGATCTCCTTCGGCATGCGTACGGTGGCCGATGCCCGGAATTCTTTTCTTTTTCTTCCCATACTCGTCCACGACCGATCCTGCAACCGCCTCAAGGTCTACATCCTGACTTCCCCGCGGGAGGGCCTCTTGCAGCATTTGGGCTGACCACTCGGACGAACCCAGGTGCACACTCCCCGCTCCCAGAATTGCCGCTGCCACAGCACCTTGAATGGCCTCAGGGGCAGTAAAGACTGTAAGACGCGCTGCAACAGCGCTGGAGACCATGCCATGTTCTACCAGGACATTCAGCAAGGCATCGGTCATGCGCGCCTCGCCAGCCGTTGGCAACCGACCCATGAGCATCAAACACGTTAGCTGGCTAAAGCTCATTTTGCCCAAGATGTCCTTGGTCAGGTCGTGGTCTCGAACTAGGATCCGATGCAATTCAGCCTTACCCAGGCCGGTGACGATTTTTACCTGTCCGTCCATATTCAATCCTCCCCTTGTTTGATTTAACCTTCCGGCCGCGCACTCTGTCGCACTATGAATTTCCCGCGGCTAATCTATCAAGGTGAATTCTGGTGTCCCAAAGAATCGGATCACCCCCAAGCATGGGACAATAGAGGTCTACCTGGAGGTGAGTTGCGCAACCTGGACAGTAATACTCGTGGTACTCGCCGATATAAGGCTCTCCAGAAGGCAACGGGTCCGGCATAAAGTCGTTGAGATCAACCACCTGATGAAGTGCATAGAGTTTGTAATTTTCCTCAGCCCCACAGAAGAGGTGACCGCAGCGAGTGCAGCGAATCGAGTGCGTCCGCCCGTTTGTAGCGATCTCCAGCACTGCGTGAAACCGGATGACCGAACGCCACCCATTCGCTGTGCCTTCTTCAAGGGAGGTGGTTTTTCCCGAGTAAGGTTTCCCTTTTGTGTATCGCACCTCCCGGATCCGCTTTCGCTCCTGTTCCGTCGACCCTGCATCAACTGCCTTTCCCTCCCGGTCGAATACCACCCCGTACATTTTTTCTACCGTTTCCCGGCTTACCCAGCCCCTGCCGTAGTCGCGAAGAACCAACTCAGGATCTCGTTCCAAGGAATCACCTAAGCCACCACCCCCAGCCACGTAATCTATAAGCAGGCTCCCCTCCGGCAGTGAAGCCCGCTCCGGAACACCCTGAGGTTGATGAACCGTCCCCCACTTCCCATCACGCATCCCCTGTCGGTCAGGATACTCACCCTGTCTCATCCGATCCAGCAACTTGAGTCCGGCCAGAACGAAATAACGGGGCGTACTTTTCCCCGTGGGATACCCACCAAAGAGTCCAAAACCTCCCTGAGCAATTCCACCGTACGGCTTGTAATCGGCGCTACAGTCCTGAGAGCCACTAATGAAATAGATTCGGTAGCTACCCAGCCCCCCCCGGTACCGGCCAAAGCCGCTACCGTCACCATCGTGGGCACGGGCAAAATAGAGAAAAGGATACTGCATCTCTATTCGCTCTATGTCGCTAATTCCTGCCGACGGGATGTTCATGTGCCCACCTGTGTTGACGCCGTCCCGATGTGGGGTCGCACCCATTCCGGCCCCGTGAATGTCATAAATCCCCTGGGCAACCGGAACCCCCTCCCGAGTATGGCCACCGTAGAAGTAGCCTGGCCCCCCTACGTACGCCAAATTGCCGGTGGTAGAGGCGTTCACATCATCAAAGCGGCCTGAGGCATAGAGGATCTTTGACACGCACTCACAAACGGTCGAGACAAGGACGTTTCCCACCCGCGGCGCAGCCCCGCATGCAGCGGGGTAGCGGCAGTTGAGGATCGAGCCCTCAGGCACGTTGATCTTTACCGGACGCATCTTGCCATCACTCCAAGGGACATCCCAGAAGAGGGTGTTGGTGAGCGCCAGGGCAATGTGGGCTGTCGTGCTTGGCAGCGTTGAGTTGTGATCCGTATCGGTCTGGGAACTCGTCCCGGAGAGGTCAAATTTGAGCTCATCTCCCTGCTTGGTCATCTTGCAAACGAGCTGTTGCGCAACAGCCTTCCTATTTTTCCTATCCAATGTGGTTACATACTCTCGCGCAACCCAGGTGCCATCGGGAAGGGAACGGAGCTTTGCCCGCGCCTTAGTCTCAGAATCCAGAATCATCCTCTCCCCCGCGGACTGCACAAACTCCTGGCCAAACTTATCCACCAGGCCCTGGTAGCGCTTGGCGCAAACATTATTGCCGGCAATCATGGCCTTGAGATCCAAACCCACGTATTGTGGGTCCCGACACTGCTCGGTGAGAGTCTTGAAGACATCCTCCCTAAACTCCCCCCGCTCCATCACCTTGAGACCAGGGATACAGATTCCTTCGTGGTAAATCTCGTAGGCACCCCCGCGTAGCATACCGCCCGTGTCCGCCGTGTGAGTGCTGGTTGCCATCCAGGCGATGAGCTCCCCGCTGTAAAAAATAGGTTTGACGATCATCATGTCGTAGGTGTGTGAACCGGCCACATAGGGATCATTGAAGAAAAGCTGGTCACCGTCATAGAATCCCGGTGACTGACTGAACCATCGGATCAGGTTCTTAATAGCGTCTGAGGTGGCGGCGGCAAATCTCAGATGTCCTGAACATGCAAGCACCATGATCCCTTCCGAGTCGTAGAACGAACTCATGCACTCCCCGCCTTGGGAGACGATTGGGGAGGCCGTCACACGCTGAAGCGTCATACGGCCTTCCTCGCCGATGGCCCACAGGCGATGGAGAAACATCTCATAACGAACGGGGTCTATGACTGCGGCTGTTTCCGTTGTCTTCTCCTTAGTCACAAGACCTCCATGACCAGGTTGAGATATTCATCGATGATCACTCTGGATCCAGGTTGGACCGAGGTTGTGGTAAAGGGTAGTTCAATAATTGCTGGCCCTGCAATTTCACTATTAGCCCCGAGTCGAGCGTAATCATAGACCGGTGTGTCGATAAACTTCCTCACTGTTCCGGTAAAATAGATCTCCCGCTTACCCTTAATGGCCTTTGAGCTGTCCGTGCTCCTCTGATCTTGAGTTTTCAGTTGGGGCTTTGCCACACCACCTACAGCGTCCACTCGAATAGCGCTGATTTCTATCCCTGCTTTGGTGTATCCCGCTCCCACACCATAGAGCTCTTCATATTTTCCCTCAAACATCTCTTGAAGTTTCGCTAACCGATCATGAGAGAATCGATCCCAGGCCAGAGGAATCTCGACTCCGGCTGTTTGGCGGCGATAGCGCATTGAGAAGAATCGTCGAAATGCCACGTGTTCGGGTGGAAACCCCTCTCCTTTCATGGCCTCCCTGAGCTCATCCTCGATTGAGCCTAGTCTTTGATTGAGGGCCTCAGGGTCGGCGGGTAAAATGTACTGACAACTCATCACGCGGGTGTGGATGACATCTGCCCCCGCGATGCCAAAGGCCGAAAAGACCGGCGAAGTGGGGAAGATGTAAATTTTTTTGATACCCAATTCGGCTGAAAATCCGCCCGCGTGAACAGGGCCGGCGCCGCCGAAGGCGTAGATCACGAACTCCTCCGGTAGATACCCTGTGCGGACCACCTGCTGGCGGATAAGATCTGACATCTTACTGTTAATAATGTCATAGATCCCTGCTGCCGCTTCGACGCTGTCCATTCCGAGCCGTCTTCCAATCTTCTCCTCCATACACCTCAGTGCTTTGTCCTTGTTAAGGGTTTTTCTTCCTCCTAGAAAATAGTTCGGATCGATAATTCCAAGGATGAGGTCTGCGTCGGTAACAGTGATCTCCTCGCCTCCGCTATCATAACAGACCGGCCCCGGACTGGCCCCTGCACTTTCAGGGCCTACCAGGAGTCTGCCTGTGCCGGCCTCGACCCGGGCAATGGTCCCCCCCCCAGCCCCAATCGACTTGATATCGATAATGGGCTGGAGTATGCGAAAACGCTCTACAATTGGCTCCTCGGCATACCTCCAGTAGCCCTCCGTAATGAGACCCGCATCGAAACTTGTCCCACCCATATCCGTCGTGATGACGTTCGGATGACCCAGAAGCCCTGCCGCATAGGCGGACGCGATCATTCCGCCCGCTGGACCCGACTGCAGATTGGCAACGGGCGTGGTGTGCTCAATGTGGGCTACCCCACCATTTCCCTGCATGATCAGGAGGGGACTCTCGAGCCCCCCCTCACGGAGCCTACGGTCGAGATCTGCGAGATACCGCTTCACCGTAGGCCCTAGAAAACTATTGAGAATGGCTGTATTGGCGCGAGCATACTCCCCTGCCACCTGCGATAGGGCACTTCCGAATGACCAGTAAATTTTCCCGGAAGGGTCCGCTTCAAGCGCGAGCCTGCGGACTTCGTCTTCGTGCGCCGAGTTGGCCCACGCATGGAGAAAGCTGACCGCAATGGCCTCGACCTTTTCCTCCTGGACAAGCCGTTGGATCGCTGCCATTACATCCTGCCGATTCAAGGGAATAACTGTCTCCCCCAGGTAATCAATCCGCTCTCGGACACCGATGACCCTTTCTCTGGACACCAAAGGTTCCGGCTTGGTCACCCAGGTCACATGGCGAATCTGCTCATCTGAAAGGCCATCAACACGCCCAATCGCACGCATGATTTCGGTTGTATCCTCAAACCCTTTGGTAGTGATAAATCCAACCTTGACACCGCTCCGGGTAATAAGGGCATTAGTGGCCACCGTGCTGCCATGTTTAAAAAGAATCGTACGCGCCAGGAGCTGGGAGCGCTCCACTCCTAGGACTCGAGCCGCTTCCAAGAGAGCATCCATAACTCCCCTGGAGAAATCATCCGGGGTAGTAGAGGCCTTAGCGTTCCACACTTCGCCTGATGGCGACATGACCACGACATCGGTGAATGTCCCTCCGGTATCGACTCCCACGATGAACTGTTGTGTATCTGATTCCACGAGTATTGTTCCTCTTGTGTCAGAATGTGTAGCTCTTACTAACTTTTACTAGCTAACGAAGTCAAGAGGATATCCTGCTCTCGGACATGAAGTGCAGCTAAGAGTTCTTCGCAATCTTGTTGGCATAATTCCTCGAGGAAGAAAACCTTCCGGCCTGAGGAAATAGATTACTGCCTTGAAGGCCACCTCCCAACCCCATCGTGTTGGTTCTCCAAACGTCGGGGCCTATACCAACCTCCTCTCTCCTGTTCCTCAGGCCTCCACGCTTCCTCCCTCTCGGAAATCCACGCCCGCCACTTGGTGCCGAGGGGGTCTGTTCCGAAATAGGGAGAGATCCGATCTAAATGTTCTCAAAGAGAGAGAAGATTAGGTTAATTAATCGAAAACAGATGTGTAGAAGCCCATTGGCTCCCGCTGAGGGGCAGGCCCCCTTGGCTTCCTCTGAATCCACAATATTTGT
>JAZFYO010000437.1:0-12102 GCA_036443615.1 Binatia bacterium
GGCTTTTCCGTTAGAGTGAGTTTCAAACAGGCATGACGACGGGACTGATTACCTTGACCACCGATTTTGGCTACAGGGACCCTTTCGTCGGGACGATGAAGGGGGTCATTCTCGGCATCAATCCGCACGCACGCATCGTGGACCTAACCCACGGAATTCCAGCTCAGGACCTCGTGGCCGCGGCTCTGGCTCTCGGTGCCTCCATCCCTTTCTTTCCCGAAGGCACGGTCCATGTAAGCGTAGTGGACCCAGGGGTGGGAAGCGAGAGACGAGCCCTCGCGATCGAGTCAGCAGGACAGTTTTTTGTCGGTCCGGACAACGGAATTTTCACCCTGGCCCTTAAAGGCAAAGAGATTGGGGAGATGGTCGAACTTTCCAACGATAACTACCACATCAAACCAACAAGCAAGACCTTTCACGGAAGGGACATCTTTGCACCGGTTGCTGCCCATCTATCCCTTGGGACATCACATAAAAAGATGGGCAATCCAGTCAAGGAGATCGAGCAACTTCCCTGGCCTGAAGTGACCAAAGATGGTAGGACCATCCAGGGCGAGGTTGTCTACATCGACGGCTTCGGTAACCTGATTACCAACATCCATGAGCACAACTTAAAGACAATCCCAACAGAGCACGTGGGGGTATCTCTAGGCGACCTCATCATTAGTGGGCTCACGCCGAGCTACAGCCACGGGCAGAAGGATTTTATCGCCCTAATCAACAGCTGGGGCCTTTTGGAGATCTCCCTGTTTATGCGAAATGCCCAGCTCAGCTGTGGCGCGAAAATTGGCACGAAGGTCACTATACGAGACCGCCGGACTGCACCATGAAAGAAGAGGTCAGAGCATACGATTGGACTCTGCCCCTCGCCCAAGAGCGACGAAGAAAGCCTTGGCTAAACATCGCCCTCTTCGGCATCACCCTGGTCACGACCACCATGGCGGGGGCACTACAAAACGGGGTGAACCCTCTTACGGATCCTTATCAAGTCACTTCGGGTCTCCCCTTTGCGCTCACTCTCATGACTATTCTCCTCGTACACGAGATGGGCCACTATTTCATGGCCCGCTATCATGGGGTACAAGCGACTCTGCCCTATTTCATCCCCGCCCCCTCGTTCATTGGAACCTTCGGGGCATTTATCAAGATGAAGTCTCCGCCCATGGACCGCCGCTCCCTCTTTGACGTGGGGGTCGCAGGACCACTGGCCGGATTAGTGCTGGCCATACCTGCAGTCATTGTCGGCCTTTATCTCTCGACCGTTTCCACCGACGGGGGAACCGGGGGTGGTATTACCCTTGGCTCCTCCATTTTCCTGAGGTTCCTGAGCCAACTCACCCTCGGTCTCCTGCCAGACGAAGCTAACATCATCATGCACCCTATCGGCTTTGCAGGTTGGATCGGCCTTTTCATAACCGCCCTGAACCTTATCCCGGTAGGTCAGCTGGATGGCGGCCATGTGGCCTATGCCCTTTTTGGTCAAAGGCACATCTGGGTTTCTCGCCTGAGTCTGGCGACCATCCTCGCCCTAGGTTTAACCCGCTACTGGGATGGATGGTTAATATGGGGGGCCCTGCTTCTGTTCATGGGTGTCCGACACCCTCCACCGCTGGATCCCGTCACTCCTCTTGACCTTAAAAGAAAATTAGTCGGGTGGTTTGTTCTGGTGGTCCTCGTCCTTACGTTTATACCCGCTCCTTTCTCAATTCATCAACCTAAACCCCGTCAAGAGCGTTTGACGCCCAAGCCACCCAGGCCTCCCCTAGAGGGCCTGGAAGCGAGAGTAAGGCAACCGGAACCGACCAACCATTCTTATCTGGAGATTTTATAGGAGCATGAGCGATCGGCCTTCCTGGCATCAATACTTCATGACCATTACCCGGCAGGTGGCCGAGCGCTCCACCTGTAACCGAGCAAAGGTCGGGGCCGTGATCGTAAGGGATAGGAATATCCTGGCCACGGGTTACAACGGTGCGCCCGCAGGTATGCCCCATTGCACGGACGCAGGGTGTCTTATCTATGAATCCAGGACGCCTAACGGGGATATCGAAGAGAACTGCTTCCGGACCATTCACGCGGAGATCAACGCGATCGCCCAAGCAGCAAAGAACGGCTCGAGCATTAAAGATTCAGCCATTTACATTACCCACACCCCGTGCATCCACTGTCTCAAAGTTTTAGTGAATACCGGTATCACGCGTGTCTACTATGAAACTCCTTACAAGCTCCACACGTTAGAAGAGATACTCCGCAACACCCAGGTCCAAATGGAAAAGATCGAGCCCCCACAAAAATAAAGGGGGAGAGGATTACTCCCCGCCCCCTTCTCACTTCCCAACCTCAACCCTAGATCTTCCCCTGAAGGGCAAAGGCAATAATCAAGGCATAGATCGCGAGGGCCTCGATAAAGGCCAAGCCCAGAATCATCGGGAGCTGGATCCTGGGTGCCGCATTGGGGTTACGACCGATGCTCTCCATCGCGGCAGCCGCCATTCGCCCCTGACCCAGGGCGGCGCCGAAGGCAGCAATAGCAATGGCCAACCCTGAGCCGAGGGCAATCGCCGCCTTCGCCGTCGAGTCCACTGAGCCTGCAGCCTCGGCCGCCATTGCGGACCCCGAGTAAAATAACGTCAGGGCTGCGGCCGTAAAAAGCAAAAGAAGTCTTCCCATCCTTTTACCTCCTTTCTAGCAGAACGGCGAGATGAAACCCCTCCTCTATCCTCCTCCTCGCCTGCGCCGCCTGCTCAATGCTCATGGCTGATCGCCATAGCGACGTAAATCACACTCAAAAGGGTAAAGACAAACGCCTGGATCACGGAAACCAGGGCCCCTAACAGGTAAAACAGCACGGGGATAACTACATAGGTCAACTCGGTGAAGATCTCCACCACCAAATGATCCCCGAACATGTTGCCAAACAAACGCAGCCCGAGAGACACCGGCCTTACCAGATGCGAGATGCTCTCGAGGGCGAAGAAAAACAGAATCGAGACCACCAAAATCGGGGCAAACAAGATCCCCATGATCCAGCGGCCCGTGGAAGGCAGGGACGTCATTGGACCGATGAACTGCTTGATATATGCAGATCCGTGTTCCCTGAAGCCGAAATAGTTATAAGCAACAAAGGAGGTCAGCCCCAACCCCAGGGTCACATTAAAATTATTGGTCGGGGGAGAGAAGCCCGGAACCAGACCCATAAGGTTCGCCGTCAGAATAAAGATAAAAAAACAGCCAAAGAGGTAAACATACCTGCGTCCTCCCTTGCCGATGATGCTGTCGGCTAGATCCACCACAAACTCTACCAGAAGCTCCAGCAGGTTCCGCAGACTCAAGCCCTCATCAGGGATCACCGGATCCTTGGCGCGCAGGAGAGATCGTCTCCCCATGTATCCAACGACCACGAGAAGCACCATGACCAAAAGAGAGGTAAAGGTATGCTGAGGAACCAGGCTAAAAGGGTACGGCAACGCGGCGTGCCAGGTGAAGGGCTGTTCCACTTACTCTCCTATCTCTTGGTAAGACCGATGGGACCAGAACCCCTGCAAAACAATCGCAGCAAGAAGGCTCGTAACCCCGGCCGCAAAGGAGAGAGGGTCGAAGTGGACCCGAAAGAAAAGAACCAACAGCAACCCCAAGAAAAATATCAATTTCAACGTCAGCAACAAAACCCCTGTCCGGACTCTGCCCTTTCCTGCAAACGGGGTTAGCACACGGCGGATGCCTTGACCCAACAGGAGGAAATTCAAGCCCATAAACAACCCGCCAAGAATCAGACCCCGGGGCTCAAGATACTGCCCGGGTACGAGAAAGAACAGTAATCCCAAGACCAAGAGTACGTGGACTAGCTCGATACGAAGAACTGCCGGGCCCACGGATTCATATTTCATACTTGATCACCGGAGAAGCGCTGTAACCACTTAACCAATCGAAAAACCGCCCCCACGAAGGCTAGCAAGGCCAGAGTCATCGTAAACCAGGGAGATGTGTCGAAATAGAGATCGATCAGGTAACCCAAAAACAGGCCACCAATAATCGTGCTGGGAAATTCCAATCCAATGGCAACATATTTTGCAAGGTTAGCAAAAGGGGGGGTTTTCTTCCCTGATTTATTCCCGTGCAGGTTCTCCTCTTGCCTCACCTCCGAAATTGTCTAGCACGGGGAACATTCGCGGGTCAACCTCCAGTCTCCTCCTTCGCCCAATCCTCAAAGGCCTCAAGGGTTTTTTCAAGGTGGCTACGCCCGTGGGCAAGCGAGACGAAGGCCGCCTCGAATGGGGATGGGGGAAAATAAACCCCACGGTCTAGCATTCCACGAAAAAACCGGGCAAAGCGATCCCGATCACACTGCCGGGCCTCCTCGGCATTGCGGACCCTCTCCACACCAAAAAAGAGAGTGAGCATGGAACCCACGCGATTCACCACCCCACGAAGCCGGTATTTGCGCAGGTTGGCTTCAATACCGCGCTGCAATTGCCCTCCTTTATCCTCTAGCTTCAAATATGACGCGCGACGGGAGAGGACTTTCAGCGCGGTAATTCCTGCGGTAACCGCCAACGGGTTCCCAGAAAGGGTTCCCGCCTGGTATACGGGACCCTCTGGAGCCAACAGATCCATAATTTCCCGACGCCCCCCAAAGGCCCCTAGTGGAAGACCGCCACCCAAAACCTTCCCCAGACAGGTAAGGTCCGGCGACACCCGGTAGGCCTCCTGGGCACCGCCCGCAGAGACACGGAATCCAGTAATGATCTCATCAAAGATCAAGATTGCACCATGATCCTGAGTCACCTTCCTAAGGGCGGTAAGAAACCCGGGAGCAGGCGGTATCACGCCCATATTGCCGCAGATGGGCTCCACAATGACTGCTGCAATTTCATCGGGGTACTCGCGAAAAACTGGCCCTAGACCTTTGGTATCGTTGAAAGAAACAACCAGTGTCTCTTTAGTAAAGCCGGCCGGAATCCCCGGGCTGTCGGGGAGAGAGAGTGTGGCTACTCCAGATCCTGAGCGGACCAACATTGAGTCCACATGGCCGTGGTAGCAACCGTCAAACTTTATGATTTTATCGCGTTTGGCGTATGCGCGTGCCAGGCGAATTGCACTCATGGTAGCCTCGGTGCCTGAGCTAACCAAACGCAACTTTTCTATCGAGGGAATTACATTGTGGACCATCTCAGCCAGCTCCACTTCGCCTTCCGTGGACGCCCCGAATGTTGTCCCCCTCTCCAGCGCTTTTCTAACTGCCCGCCCAACTTCGGCATTCGCGTGACCGAGGATGAGCGGCCCCCACGAGCCTACGTAATCCAGATATTTCCTGCCGTCCACATCAAACAGGTGGGCTCCTTGCCCTCGCTCGATGAACCGCGGAGTTTCCCCTACCGCTTTCCAAGACCGCACTGGACTGTTCACTCCACCAGGGATTCTCTCGCGTGAACGGGCCAGAAGTTGCTTGGATCTGTTTCCAACCATAAGTGAGAAGTTTCGTAACACCCTAAGCTATTGGTGTCAACGACGCTGAAACAGAGAAATTTTTTTCGGCGTATTTTTTTCTTGCAATGGAAACTGAAAACGACTATGAAGTAATGTTCTTTCCGATAGCTCTTTTCAGGAGACAACTGATTTTTAGTCACTTACTGTGCGGAGATAAAAAAACTTCGATGTCGGTCATGGTATTCTACACAGTGAACAAATCATCGCACCTATTCTCTGTGCTGCTCGTTGGTTTCTTCTGCCTACCGCTGCTGTTTATATCGGGGTTCGGATACGTAATTAACCCTTTGATTACAGGGGGTTAATTAACTTATCCACGCTTGTGGATAAGTCTGTTGACAACCTTTTGGGTACCTTCTAAGAGAAATGGGGTCATTAACCACCATCAATTGAGGACAGCATGGCTTCGTGGGAAGAAGCTTTAAAGCACATTGAGCAAAAAATAGGGAGACAGAACTTTGAGACGTGGATCAGGCCTCTCCAGGTGAAGGTGGGTCAGCCTGGTCGCTTCACACTAGAGGTTCCGAATAAATTTTTCCGTGACTGGTTAGTGGAACACTTCCTCACAATAATTCAAGAATCCCTCTCTGCGGTTGTCAACCAAGCAGTCACTATCTCAGTTGTCATCAACCAGCAGCCTCAGCGACGCAGCGAGCCTGTTCGAGGGTATGACCGGCCAAGGCAGGAAGTGCCCAAGAATACAAACTTAATTGGCAAATACACATTCGAGAGCTTTGTCGTTGGCGCCAGCAATCAATTTGCCCAAGCTGCCTCTGTTGCAGTGGTCAATCAACCCGGGGAGCACTACAACCCGCTTTTTATCTACGGCGACGTAGGACTTGGCAAGACCCACCTGGTTAATGCCATTGGTAACGCAGTACTCAGCAAGCGCCCCGGTGCAAAGGTCGTCTACCTGACGTCCGAGGCCTTTATGAACGAGCTCATTGCCTCACTCCGAAGAGACAAAATGAGCGAATTCAAAGCCCACTATCGTAACATCGACCTACTAGTGATAGACGACGTACAGTTCCTCGCTGGGAAGGAAAGAACTCAAGAGGAGTTCTTCCATACCTTCAACTCTCTCTACGAGTCTCACAAACAAATTGTCATTACATCAGACAAATTTCCCAAGGAAATCCCAGATTTAGAGAATCGCCTCAGGAACCGCTTTGAATGGGGCCTCATCGCGGACATACAATCTCCGGACTTGGAGACGAGGGTTGCTATCCTGCAGAAAAAGGCAGAAATAGAAGGGGTCAACCTGCACCACAACGTAGCGGTCTTCCTCGCTTCCCACATAGACTCCAACGTGCGGGAGTTGGAAGGCGCCCTAACACGATTAGGAGCCTTTGCATCCCTCACCAAGGCCGAGATTACTACGGACCTTGCCAGAGAAGTACTTCGGACTACCCTCAGTGGAATTCATAAAGAGGTAACTATTGAAAATATACAAAAGACGATCTGCGATCACTTTAATGTCAGGCTAGGAGACTTAAAGTCAAAGCGACGGACAAAAAACATTACCTTGCCCAGACAAGTTGCCATGTACCTCTGCCGTCAGTATACCTCCACCTCATTTCCGGTGATAGGATCCAACTTTGGAGGCCGGGATCACTCCACTGTTATTCATGCTTCCAAGAGCATTGAAGAAAAAATAAAAAAAGACCCTTACATACAAGCTACCATAGACAAGCTAGCCAAAACTCTCAAACCTTAACCGGGGATAACCTGTGAAGAACCTTAGTGACAGCGTGGATAAAGAGATCCCGATGCGCTATGATCCCTTCAGGGGTTAACAACTAAGAATAACCCAGAGTGGTTTACGCACAAAAAAAACTATTGCGCAGTATGCCGGTTTGTGTTTTTTCCTTGTTATCCACAGGCTCTACTTCTACTTCTAGTTTATTCTTACTAATAGAATAAGGAGTAGGACTCGTCACTTGCGGGAGGAAATATGGAACTCAAGGTCAAGCGGGAAGACTTTCTAAAAGCACTTTATTGGACACAAAGCACCGTTGAGAGGCGAAACACGATGCCGATACTAGCCAATGTCCTGATCGAGTCTCACGAGGGAAGCATCCGCGTTACAGCAACCGACTTGGAAATTGGTGTCAGGGCGAAACTTGAAGGAGAGATCCTGCAGGAGGGGATGGTTACGCTTAATGCAAGGAAACTGTACGAAATTGTGCGAGAAGCTGCGGAAGAGGCAGTCTATTTGAGGCGATTAGAGAACGAGTGGGTGGAGGTTAAAAGCGGCAAATCTGTTTTTAAGATGGTTGGCTTGGATGCGCGAGAATTTCCCGCCTTTCCCGATTTTGGCTCAGAAAACCTGATTCCTATTCCGGCAATGGTCTTGAAGGAGATGATTGACAAAACAGCCTTCTCGGTTTCTACGGACGAGAGTCGATCGAGTCTCAACGGGGCATTTTTGGAGGAAGGAGATGGCGGGAAGTTGCGTATGGTAGCGACCGATGGTCACCGGTTAGCTTCTATTGAGCGAGGGGTAAGTTCTCTGGGGTTAGAGAAAGGGGTAATCCTTCCACGGAAGGGGTTGAGTGAGCTCAAGAAGTTGTTGGAGGATGTAGAAGAAGGAGTGGTCTCTCTGGGGTTTAAGGGAAATATGGGGTTAGTAGTGAGAGACAATGTGGAGCTTTTTATGCGCCTGATAGAGGGTGACTATCCAGACTATGGCAAGGTTATACCTAAGGATAATCCCTTGCGTGTGAAGGTGGAGCAACGTGGCCTCTTACGGGCCCTCCGGCGTGTGTCGATCCTGTCAAGTGAGCGTTATAGGGGGGTCAAGGTGGAGTTCAGACAGGGTAATATGATGATCTCGGCAAGTAACCCGGATCTAGGAGAGGTAGTGGAGGAAGTCGAAATTGAATATGGAGGGAAACCGTTGACGGTAGGCTTTAATGCTCGTTATCTCATGGATATGTTGGGGGTACTCGGTGACGATGCCGATGTGGGTGTCGAGCTGAAAGACGAGCTAAGTCCCAGTCTTCTGCGAAGAGATGGGGACGATGAGTACCTATATGTGATTATGCCGATGCGGCTGTAGGGGGCTGTTTGGAACACGCCTCCTTTGAAGTATTTGTAACTAATGGAGTCTGGCAGTATTTAGAGGTCGGGACCGGTGGTTGCCAAAGAGCACTTAGAGAAGTCCAAAGATACGGTGATGTGCTTTGTGGTCACTGTTAGTGACACAAGGGATGAAAATACCGATCAGAGCGGCCAGCTGATAAAGAGTCTGTTAAAAACGGAGGGACACCAGATAATTGACTATCGCGTCGTTAAAGATAATCCTGCCGAAATAGGAGGTTTGCTCAGGCAAGCCCTCAAACAGGATGATCTAGAGGTCATTTTGCTTACCGGGGGAACGGGGATTTCACCAAGAGATGGGACCTATGAGGTGATAGATCATCTGCTAGAGAAGCGGTTGGATGGTTTTGGTGAGATCTTTCGCCTGCTGAGTTATCAAGATATTGGCCCCTCAGCAATAATGAGCCGGGCCTTGGCAGGGATGGCAGCTGGAAAGATTATCATTTCTCTGCCTGGATCGAGGGCTGCTGTTGACTTGGGAATGCGACAGCTCGTTCTGCCGGTGCTGGGTCACATGGTCTCGCAGGTTCAGGGAAAATGAGGGTCAAGGTCAAGTTCTTTGCTGTATTGAGAGAGCGGGTGGGGGCGTCGGAGATCACGAAAGAGATTGCGGATGGTAGTACGGTGGGGGATCTGTGGGAGGCCCTCCAGCGCGAGTATCCAAAGCTTGCACCGGTGAAGAGGGCCCTTCTCTATGCGGTTAATAGAGATTACGTTGGTGTAAGCCGTGTTCTCAAAGATCAGGATGAGGTGGCGTTCGTTCCTCCCGTTAGCGGGGGCTAAACCATGTTCCGTGTAACCCAAAAGGCCCTTGAGCTTCAGGAGTTAGTTACCTTTGTAAATGACCCTACGGCTGGGGCGGTAGCCACATTCATTGGCACAGCGAGGGACCACAATGAGGGGCGCAAGGTTATCTCCCTGGAGTACGAGGCATATCCAGAGATGGCGGAAAGGGAGCTGGCTCGGTTAGGGGAGGAGGCAGGAAGAAGGTGGAAAATCCATCGCATTGCCATTGTTCACCGGGTTGGCGCAGTCCGTATCGGTGAACCAAGCGTCATTGTCGCAGTGTCCGCTGCCCATCGGCAGGATGCCCTTGAGGCGTGCCGCTATGCCATTGAGGAACTCAAGAAGACGGTTCCGATCTGGAAGAAGGAATTCTTCGAGGGCGGAGAGGTCTGGATCGGGACACAGAGCGGGCAACCCTTGAACCTGGGCGACAAGGCCTAGAAACGACCGGGACGAAGCAATGGCGCCCCGCATCGATCCTATAGAGACACATCTATCCCTTTAAAACGCTCCTCCTTACCCTTCCCCGCAGCCAGACAATGCCAGCTAGTATGGCGAGGATAATGATCAGGGAGACTATGGTCTCGACTCTATCGATACCGTAAGCAAGGTCGTGATAGGCTTCACCAAGGCCCCATCCAAGGTAGGCGAGAAGAAGACAGCGCGGGACACTCCCATAGAAAGTCCACAGGGTAAACGGCGTCAGCGATAGGCGCACCAGGCCAGCGGCCGCGGATATAAGCGAGAGCGGGAAGATCGGGATTGCACGTAAAAGGAAAATCGTGAGCTTGATATGGCCTCCACGAAGTCGCCGTTGTAGAAGATCAATGTCGTCCCAGTCGAAGCCTAGATAGCCTTTCCACCGTTGCACGAATGGTTTTCCTCCGAGAAATCCGATTCCGTAACCGATGTAGGCACCGAGCGTGGAGGCAAGCGAACCCGGCAAGACAATGAGAAGGAGAATGGGAATCAGCGCCCCAGCCGCGTTGAGATCGGCGCTGATAAGAATAAAGCCCGCTCCCATAATCACCAGCGGGGACGGTATCGGGATGATGACCGACTCGATAATAACTCCAATGAAGACACTCCAGGCCCCATAGGCACGAATGGAGTCCATTATCCAGTTAAGGATCTCTGTCACGACCAGCTCCCATTAAATTATTCCAACTCTTGTTAAGATATAGGCGACGGTCAGAAAGCCGTAAGCCGGGCAGGAGAGTACAAGAAAAACAAGACTGATGCGACCTGGGCGGGCTTCGTATGGCAAATAGCAGGGCAGGAAGATGTGGTTGAGGAAAATAAGGGCAATGGAAAAGAGGACGGTCCCAAAAAAGACGATGACAGCGGCCATTCCGAAAAAGATAGGGAAGCGGGCCTTGCGGTGGGGTGGAAGGGTTCCCCAAGATTGCTCTTGTGCCATCCGTTTAATTGCCGTCGATTCGGTGGATGGCGCCGCTGGGCAGGGTGCTGAGCAGCCTTTCCAAGGCACGGTTTAGATAGCTCTCGTCTTTTGACTCTAGGGTGACCTTGACCTTAAAGTCAGGATCGTCCAGGACAGGATAGGAGCCGAGGAGCAGATTTGGAAATTCCGCCAGGAGGTCGTTGAGCGTGGAGGCGATAATTCCCTCCCCTTCCTTGACGTAGATCATCTTTAGGAAAAAAGGGGTGTCCCGAAAGCGCTCTTTGATAACCTGGAACCGCTCGCGCAGGATTTTAGGGATGCCGGGAAAGATGTATATGTTGTGGAACTTGACTACGGGTGCGTATAGCGATCCCTCCCCTATGAGTTCTGCCCCTTCGGGAACTTCGGCCATTCGAAGTCTGGCCTGGTTGATATTCTTTCCGTGGCGCTCGCGCAGGCGCCTCTCTAGATCGTGGTGGCGGATGACGTTGACCCCGAAACCATGCGCGATTCCCGCAATGGTCACATCGTCGTGAGTTGGACCCACTCCACCAGTGGTGAAGACAAAATCCCATTGCTGCGTGAAGGGGACTATCTCCTTGCCGATCAGTTGAATTTCATCAGGGATCACCAGGATTTGTCGGACCTCTACCCCCAGGGTCCGGAGCTCCTTGCAGAGATAATGGGAGTTCGTGTCCTGAGTCTTCCCGGATAGGACTTCGTTGCCGATAATGACTATACCTGCTGTTTTAGACATAAAGGCGGTCTCGCTGGACTAGGTCGAAGACTAACCACAATAATTGGGTAAAGGCTAGGGCCCTAACGGCTCTATCAGAAATGATCTGATGCCTGACTATGATCAGGTATCAAACTCACTGCAACTCTGAAAGTAATGGCAGTTGGGATTGGAGCAAACAAACCGGCAACGTTGGTTGATGAGCTTGGAGCAGCACATGGGGCAAAACTCCCACCAGCTTTCTACCTTTCCCTGGTGATTCTTGGGGTCGCCCATACTTATTTTATTCTCAGCAAGTCTGTTCATTCGCGTATGCGGACAGTGGTCCCGATGGGGAGCAAGTGATATAGCTCATTCACGTTTCGGTTCGTTACGGCCACGCAACCATTAGTCCAATCCGTGTCTTCGATAAGCCGCAGCTTGAACTCCTCATCGTCTCCGATCCCGTGTATCCCTATGTATCCCCCTAAGGGTGTGTCCCAAGGGGGTTTGGTTCCGGTCTCTGCGGCGTAGAGGATATCGACCCATTGTTCGGCAGTGATCCTGCCATCTTCGTAAGCCTGGTCCGCGTCCTTAAGGTTGGGGTAAT
>JAZFYO010000438.1:0-4676 GCA_036443615.1 Binatia bacterium
GGGTAGTGGATGCGGTGTTTAGCACGTTCGGCGCGGTACACGTGCTGGTCAACAACGCTGGTGTTGGTATGCAGACTATCCGTGCTGACTACATGAATGAACCCGTGCGGTTCTGGGAGGCGGACCCCGACCGTTGGCAGGCTCTGATGGACGTAAACTGGAAAGGGGCATTTCTCATGTCACGGGTGGTTACACCGCACCTGGTCAAGCATGGCTGGGGCAGGATCGTCAATGTCACTACCAGCCTCGATACTATGTTCCGGCGTTGCTATACCCCTTACGGTATGTCGAAGGCGGCACTGGAGGCGGCGACGGCGAGCTGGGCGAAAGATTTGGAAAACACCGGGGTTACTGTCAACGTACTCGTGCCGGGCGGGCCGACAAATACGAACTTTATTCCCGAAGGGGCACCGTTTAACCGCAGCGCTTTGATCCAGCCGGAGGTCATGGCTGCCCCGATTCGCTGGCTCGCATCGAATGCCTCCGACGGGATCACGGGTTGCCGGTTCATCGGCAAAGAGTGGGATGTTAGCCTGCCGCCGAACGAAGCAGCGAAAAAGGTGTGCGCCCCCGCTGCCTGGCAGGGAATCGCATCCCAGGCTGTATGGCCGGACGACTGCTGAAGCTCTCATTTTGTCCTACTTGTCGGGTCCTGAAAATTGTGGATTGTCAATGAGGGGAACTTGACTTTTAGCCGGAATGGGTCGCGAGAGGAGGTGAACATGAATGTTCTTATAACTGGCGGAACGGGGGTGAATGGAGCCGAAACCGCAAGGCTCCTTGTGTCAAAGGGGATACGTCCGGTCCTGATGGATAACCGTATGGATCTTTCGCTGCTCGCCGATATTAAGAGAGACGTGGACCTAGTTCAGGGGGACATCCTTGAGCCCCATAGCATTGAAAAAGTTATCGCAGATTACAAGATTAGCCACATTGCCCACCTTGCGGCTCTCATGCCTGGGCCTGCCGAAGCAGATCCACGATTAGGGATGAAGGTTGGAGTGGATGGGACGGTCAATGTCCTTGAGGCGGCCCGCGCTCATAACATCCGCCGCGTTGTTTATACCAGCTCAAAAGCGGTCTACGGTGAGATCACGGGAATTCACACTTATCCAGATTATGTCCCAGTGAACGAGACTCACCCACACAACCCCATGGATCTTTACGGCGTCATCAAGGTCTGCTGTGAGACGATGGGGAATTACTACCGGGAGCGATACGGAGTACAGTTTGTCACGCTCAGGTTTGTCTCCATCTATGGCCTGGGGAAGCAGGCCCGGCACGGGGTCCTTTCTCTCTATGGGCAAATTATCGAAGATGCAATGTCCGGTAAGGAAGTATCTATCCCTGGGGGTGGTGACCAGTTAAATGATACCCTCTATGTTGGGGACGTTGCACAAGCCATTTTTCTGGCGCTCAAGACCGATTCTCTTCGACAGTGGACCTTTAATATCGGAACAGGAAAAGGAGTTACACTGAGAGATTTCGAGCGGGTGCTAAAGGGGATGTTTCCCTCAGCCCGTATTGAGATAGGGCACGGATTGGAAATCCCGGGCATGAGAGAAGCTAAAAAGAATACTTACTGTATCTTTGATATTTCTAGGGCGAGAGAACAGTTGGGCTATACCCCGGAATATGACTTGGACAGAGGGATAAAAGAATACATTCACACAATAAGACGGCTTCGCTCGTAGTATAGGCTCGACCGATCTGCCTGAGACCTCCTTGAAAGTAAACCAACTTGGTCGATCAATCGCATTCCTCAGTTCACCCTAATTTAGGTAGTTACGTCGGACAGCAGCCCCGGCTTTTGCCCTAGCGCTTGACAACCCGGGTGTAATTGACATAGTTGGTGAGTTTGAATTCAGTACCCAGCTAGAAAAGCGAAAATTTTACGTCAGATAGGAGGGATAGCTCATGAAGAGACTTATACTTCGCAGTTTTCTTATCTTGGGAATTATCGCCATAGGGTTTCGTGCCGCATCGGCCCAGATGCCTGTCGTTAAGTTGGGCTCTTTTGATAAGCCGTCATTTGGCCATGTCACGGGGAGCCTGATTGAAGCCAAAGGGTTCGACAAGAAGAACGGGGTTGACCTTCAGTGGGACTTCAAAAAAGGGCGAGCAGCGAACACGGACTTCGCTACCGGAAGGGACAAGGTAACTCTTGCCTCAGCGTTGCTCCCAGAAGCCAACCGCAGGATAAAAGGCGTTAAGAGTCAAATTCTCTTCAATGTAGTGAACTTGCACGGCGCATTTCTTACCGAGGATCCGACTGTCCGAAGCGTTAAGGACCTGGAGGGTAAAACGATTGCGGCATTCACCGTAACATCAAGCTTCGCCATGGCTAAATGGTTCATGATGAAGGCGGGAGTGGACTTGAGCAAGGTGGAGATCCTGTCAACAAACACCGCCGGTCTGGCCACTTATCTGCTGGCCAAGCGTGCGACTGCCGCCTGGCTCTGGGAGCCTAACTATTCGAAGCTCTTGGTCGAGCATCCCGGGCGTTTCAAGATGCTCGAGGTCGTGCATCAGTGGCAGGCCATGTACGGTAGACCCTTCCGAGGCCATCTTACCATTTCCGCCCACGCGGATTGGGTTGCAGCCAATAAAAATACGATTCCGAAGATGTATAAGGCGTTCAAAGACCTGGCCGCTTGGTTACCCAGCCACCACGAGGAGGCTGCGACTATTATCAACAAAGCCGCGGGTATTCCCCGGAAAGCTTTCCTCATGGCCTTAAAGACCAACCGGTATCCCCTTGATATTGTTCCTGCATCAATAATTAAGGAGGACATTCAATTGGTCTTCAAGGCAGGGGTGGAAAGCGGTTACCTCAAGAAGATGCCCGACGATGGCATCATTTATACCGGCCTGAAGGAATAAGGAGTCGAGAAGAGACCCCCTGCGGGTAGACGACGGGGGGAAGAAGGTATGGCCTCAGGAGTAACGCGGACGGAGGTGGCTACCTCCACGGAACAGGGCGATGCACTCGCTCGCGCGCTTAGCGCCCTAGCCGGGAGGAAGGAGCCGATCACTTCGTTTGTCGTGATTCTTGCCGTTTGGCAAACGGTCTCGTTTTTTGTCCCATCGTACCTTGTCCCGGGCATTCCTGCCATTGTTTCTTCCTTCTGGGAGGTGGTGAGCACTCCCAAGTACATGCAAGACATAGCGATCACTGTGTCCCGCATCTTTTCTGGGCTCTTCGCCGCATTCATTGCGGGGGTAATGCTCGGGGTCGCGATGGGATTTACCCGAGCAGTTGAAAAATATGTCCTCCCTGTCCTCCACTTCATCATGGGGGTTCCCGCCCTATCCTGGGTCATCTTCGCCATCATCTGGTTCAAGCATGTCGAGATGCGCATCACCTTTATCCTTTTAGCCGGATGCCTTCCGAACTACGCCCTCATCATCCACGACGGCATCAAGAGTATCTCCAAGGAGTACTTCGACATGCTGAGGGCCATGCGGCCCTCTCGGGGACAGCTGTTCACCAAGCTTATCCTCCCTGGTATGCTTCCCGCTGTGCTCACATCCTGGAAGGTGAACCTTGGACTGGCCGCCCGTGTGGTCATCGTGGCTGAACTGGTGGGCGCCTCCAAGGGCATTGGCAACAAACTCCTCTTGGCCCAAGAACTCTTCGATATGCCTCAGGCCATCGCATGGACTCTGGTTCTCGTGGTTTTCCTCCTGCTCACGCAGTTTATCCTCCTCCTGATTGAAGGGCGCCTGCTTCGTTGGCGGCCTGCCAAGGAGGGAGGAACGTTGTGAGGGACGGCTACCCCGTTGTGCAGATGGGACATGTGCGCCAGGTTTACACGTCCGTGGACGGTGGTAGTTTTGTGGCTATAGACGACCTGTCACTGGACGTGGGCACGGGCGAGATTGTCGCCATCGTTGGCAAGACCGGGTGTGGCAAATCTACGACCTTCAATCTTCTATTAGGGCTTGAAGCACCTACTTCTGGGTCCATAACCGTCCTAGGTAGAGATCCGTTCAAAGATTTTAACCACTTTCGCTCCAAGTTTGGTGTCATCTTTCAGTCCGACCGCTTACTACCCTGGCGAACTGCACTCGAAAACGCCAGGGTTGGGCTCGAGATACTCGGTTATGCCAAGCAGGAGCAGACCGAGTTAGCCACCCAATGGCTACACAAACTGGAGCTCGATGGCTTCACGAACGCATATCCTCATGAGCTCTCAGGCGGGATGCGCCAGCGAGTGGGTATTGCGCGGGCTTTCTGTATGAACCCCGAAATCTTTTTTGCCGATGAGGCCTTCGGACACCTGGATCAGTCCACAGCAAAGCGTCTTAGGGAGGTCTTCTTGAACCTGATAGGTGAGACGAAAAAAACCTGCCTGCTGATCACGCACAATATCCATGAAGCGCTTGAGATTGGCTCGCGGCTCATCGTCTTGGGAAAGCCAAGCCGCGTGCTATACGACGTGAAGACCCCTTCCAAGACTAGCCGGGTAGAGCTGGCGGAATTCGAAGACCAGATCCTCGATATTATTGAAAAGAACGAGGCAGTAAGAGATTAAATAATGCCGGACGCAAAGAGAGAGCCTATGCCGGCATTGATCTGTCATAATCTCAAGCCCAGCAGCTTTGCCATATGACTTAACCCGAATGCCATACATCTCCGTGTGTGTAAAGCCTGTAGCCAGATGAGAGGGTTC
>JAZFYO010000439.1:0-15962 GCA_036443615.1 Binatia bacterium
GATTGAGAGACCCGCCTGCCGGGACATAGAGCGTCTTTGCATAGGAGCCATCGGTGCGCAGCCGTGTACTGAGGATGCCACGATTCCCGTCATTGGTAGAGCCTACGACGATTGCGCCCGCGCCATCACCGAACAGGATGCAGGTGGAGCGATCCTGCCAGTTGAGCAATCGGCTCAGGGTATCGGATCCGACCACAAGGGCATTACGAATCTTGCCCGTTCGAATAAAAGAATCCACCACCGCCAGCGCATTGAGAAATCCTGAGCATGCGGCATTGACGTCAAAGGAGAAAACGTTTCGTGCCCCCAGCATATCTTCGAGGATACATGCCGAGCTTGGGAAGGGATAGTCCGGGGTAACTGTCCCGACAATAATGGCCTCGAGGTCCTTGGCCTCTAAACCGGCGGCTTTTAGGGCGTGTACTGATGCACGATAGGCCATGTCCGCGCTGCCCTTCCCCTCCTCCAAAATTCGCCTCTCCTTAATCCCGGTACGTGCGGTAATCCATTCATCGCTCGTATCGATAATTTTTTCCAAGTCTGCGTTGGTCATTACTTTTGTGGGTAGTTCGGAGCCGGTGCCAAGAATCACGGTTTGGAATGGCGAATGCTTCACGCTGTACTCCTAAAGATGACACAAGCATTTGTTCCTCCGAATCCGAAGGAGTTAGACAGGACTACTTTAATTTCAGCCTTACGTGCCTGATTGGGGACATAGTCCAGGTCACATTGAGGGTCCGGCATCTCGTAGTTGATGGTGGGGGGAATAACTCCGTGCTTGAGGGCAAGGACTGAGTAAACCCCCTCCACTGCGCCCGCAGCCCCTAGGAGATGACCTGTCATAGACTTCGTGGAGCTGACAGGAATTTTATAGGCACGCTCTCCAAAGACTGTTTTTATCGCCTGTGTTTCGTTGATGTCGTTATATTCAGTGGAGGTCCCATGGGCGTTGATATAGTCGACCTCCTCGGGTTGAATGTCCGCATCCTCCAGGGCCAGGGTCATGCAGCGGGCAGCCCCCTCCCCCTCCGGAGCAGGCGCGGTAATGTGGTAGGCATCCCCGTTAGCCCCATAGCCAATCACCTCGGCGTAGATCTTTGCTCCCCGCTTGAGCGCTTTTTCCCTTTCTTCCAGGATCAATACACCGGCACCCTCAGCCAGGATAAAGCCGTCCCGATCCATATCGAAGGGGCGGCATGCCCGCTGCGGCTCCTCGTTGCGACTGGAGAGGGCCTTCATAGCGCTGAATCCACCGACGCTTAGAGGTGTGATGGCTGACTCTGAACCTCCCGCGATCACCGCATCTTGAAGACCCAGCCGAATCTGATGGAAACCTTCGCCAATCGCGTGGTTTCCTGAGGCACAGGCAGAGGTGGGAGTCCAGTTGATGCCTTTGGCGCCGTGTCGAATGGCGATGTGACCCGGGGCTAAATTAGAGATCACCTTGGGGATGAAGAAAGGTGATATCTTGCGAGGTCCCCCTTCGAGGTAAGCCTGGTAATACTGCTCAATGGTACTAAGCCCACCCAGGCCCACTCCAATAATCACTCCGACCCGGTGCGCCTCTTCGGGTGCGATCTTGAACTCGCCGTCCTGTACCGCCATCTCAGCCGCGACAACGGCATACTGGATAAAGAGATCCATCTTTTTTATCTCTTTGGGCTCGATGTAATTTTCACCATGAAAGTCGGGGACCTCCCCGGCTATGCGGGTGGCGAAAAACTCCACGTTGGGAAACCGGGTGATCGGCCCTATGCCGGAGTGGCCTGCCACCACGTTCTCCCAGTTTTTTTCGACCCCCGTGCCCAAAGGGGTCACGAGCCCAATACCGGTGACCACGACTCTACGCGGTTCAAAGTTGTTCATAACTTAGGGTCTCAAAGAAACTCTAACATAAGTCAGGTTAAGTTAAGCGTCAATAGTTTCATCGTTCAATAGAAATCTGTGCTCTACCAGTATTTTTCCTGGAACTTGAGGATCTTCCGGATCAAGGGGTCAACTCTCTGCATGCCAATCTGGACAGCTGGCCCGCTTCGGTCCTCCCCCTTCATTTTCTCGAGCACAACAGATACGGAGTTCCGCAGGGCCTCTAAATTGTACCCTCCCTCGAGTAAAAATGCGATCTTTCCGGCCGCGTGTTTCTGGGCGAGCTCGAGGAGCATTGAGGCCATGATGCCAAAACCCTTCTCTGTGACACGCATCCCCCCGAGTGGATCATGCTGGTGGGAGTCAAATCCGGCAGAGACCAGAACCCATTCCGGTTGGTATTTGTCTGCAATGGGTATCACGATCTCTTTGAATACACACAGATATTCCTCATCGCCGCAGCCGGCAGGAAGTGGAATGTTGACGGTGTAGCCCTCCCCCTTCCCGTTGCCCACCTCTTCGATCGCTCCTGTGCCGGGGTAATAAGGATATTGGTGGGTGGAAATGTAAAGAACCGAAGGGTCTTGATAGAAACTGTCCTGAGTCCCGTTCCCATGGTGGACGTCCCAGTCCATGATCAGGATGCGTCTGGCACCATAAAGACGCTTCAGGTATTGGGCGCCAATGGCAACTGTGTTGAAAAGGCAAAAACCCATCGCGCGGTCTCTCGTGGCATGATGGCCAGGGGGTCGAACCAAGGCAAAGCCATTGCGGAAATCAAAAGCGGATACCGAGTCCAGCAGTCTTAGGAAGCCCCCTACGGCGAGCAGGGCAATGCCATATGAGTCTGCACAGGTGACTGTGTCTCCATCCAGGGCGTAACGGTTGATCTCGGAGGTGGAGCGGACGAGGTCGATGTATTCGCTGCTATGGCAGGAACTGACTTCCTCTTTCTTCGCAGGCCTGGGCGGGAGAATTTGTAGATCACTCCCATGAAGTCCTCTGGTTAAATCTAGAAGGATCTTGAGCCGCTCCGGGCGCTCCGGGTGAGCGTGCCCAGGCTGATGCTTCAGAAAATCGGGATCAATGACCACTGCAGTTCGAGCCATGATTTCTCCTTTTCTACCACCTTATCATGGATGAGTGTAAAGTCCTCTGGTCCTGAATGGTCCTCAGACCCGGCCAGACACTACTTGCGAAACAGTGTAGAATGAATTAGTTAAGGAATCTGGAGGCCTAAAGTGTTCGGTATCGGTATGCCCGAGCTGATTTTGATCCTTGCCTTGGCCCTGATTGTGTTGGGCCCAAAGAGGCTTCCAGAAATTGCGCGAGCTTTGGGGAAGGGCCTGTCTACGTTTCGTCGTGCTACGGACGAACTGAAAGAGGAGTTTCGCCAGGTCGAAGAGGACATAGAAGACAAAGAAGACAAAGAAGACAAAGAAGACAAAGAAGACAAAGAAGACAAAGAAGACAAAGAAGACAAAGAAGACAAAGAAGACAAAGCGAGTCCACTTGCTTTTGATAACGATCCCGCTCTGAAAGAAAACACTGAAACGACCGAAACTTCTGCAGCACCGCCAATTAACCCATTGAAAGAGAGTGACAAGGAACCCGGGTAGAGGGCAGCCTGGCGATGCCAGGATGTCGTTCACTTCCCACCTGGAGGAACTTCGATCCCGCCTTATCAAGTGCGCTCTGGCACTGATGGTCGCTTTTGCGGGGTGTTTTGCCATCGCGGAGTTCATTTTTTCTATCCTGACTGACCCCTTGCTGAGCTTGAATGCCCCGGGTCTTGGTCTAATCGGCACAGGGGTCCCTGAGGCCTTCTTCGTCAAGATCAAGGTTGCCTTCATTGCCTCTATCTTTGTGTCCCTTCCGGTTCTTCTCTGGCAGATTTGGCAATTTGTGGTTCCCGGCCTTTTCGAGCATGAGAAGAGTTATGCCCGTACCTTTGTTTTCTTCGGGACATTCTTCTTCCTCCTGGGGGGCTGGTTTTGCTACGAGGTTATTTTTCAGGTGGGCTATGGGTTTCTTCTTAAGACCTATGAGAGCATCGACGTGCGGCCTGCCATCAGAATCAGTGAGTACCTCACCTTTTCCTCAAAGCTGCTCTTGGCATTTGGCGTGGTATTTGAATTGCCGGTTCTCGCTTTCTTCCTTGCACGCATCGGGCTCATTGACCACCATTTCCTGATACGGCAGTTCCGCTATGCAATACTTATCATCTTTTGTCTTGCGGCGGTTCTCACACCGCCTGATATTGTTTCACAGATCCTCCTCGCCCTTCCTCTCACCGCCCTCTACGGCGTCAGTATCGCCGTGGCCTATTTTGCACGGCGGAAGGACGGTTCATCCTCAGATTAGTATTCGGTTTTAAAAATTCGGAAATGGGACGTCAGTCTGCAAAGATGGCCCCTGCGACCACGCTGGTCCAGAGCCCTTCCTTGTCGCCAATGGCCGACTGGGTGACGTTGCGGGTAACGACGATTTCCTGGCTTACGCGCCAAACCTCTTTGCGCTCGTCGTAGCTCGTGTTGGGATCGAAGTCTACGCCAAGGACCGTGGCTAACATCGAAGCGGCCAGATCCTCTGCATAGTCCCCTGCCTTATCCTCGGTCTCCCCGAAGCTGTGGTGCTCCGAGAGATAGCCGTAATGGGTGGGGTCATTGGGGATGGAGACGCCGACGGCAGCAGCAATAAGCCGATGAGGTTCATTGGTGGCGTTGTCGCTCATTACGCAGTGTACGACCTGTCCCGGGGTAATGAACTTCAGCCCTTCTTCCCGGGATATCAGCTTGCAGTTACCTGGCAGGATGCTTGTGACCCGAACCAGGTTGAACCGCGCAACCCCCGCGTGGCGCAGCGCCATCTCAAAGCTTGCAAGCTTCTCTCTGTGCTTGCCGACCCCCTTGGTGAGAAATATTTTGGAGGGAGTATAGGAAATTCCTGCCATAGCGCCTGTTAATTAAAATTTAACTCCTAGGCGCAGGCTATAACATGAAAGAATTTAAGTGACAAGAAAAATTTGCTCCGAGGAGCATAAAAATTTATTCCACGACCATGAGAGTCTCCCCGGCCTCTACGGACTGTCCGGTCTTGACCCTGACCTCTTTGATTTCAGCGTCGATGGGTGAGCGAACCTCGTTTTCCATCTTCATAGCCTCGACAATGACCAATCCCTGTCCTTTATCTACGCGATCCCCTTCGGCAACCAGGACGGCGATAACATTTCCCGCCATGGGAACCGTGACCTCCTGCTTTCCCTGAAGTTGAATTCCCGTCTGAAAGCCGCCCAGACGCATCCGCCGCTCATCGACGAGGTGGATATGGTAGCTCCTGCCGTCTACCAATACTCTGTACTCCTCTTCTGAGGTATCCACGTCTACCTCGAACGAGCGGTGATTAATGATCAAGGAGTAATTGTTTTGACCCGTCTGCTTTCCGTCAACGAGAAACTCATTCCCATCGACCGCGATGCGGTAGAGGGATCTGCCGACCTCCTCAATATCTACGGTGTAGGTCTGATCACCCAGCTTAGCGATGAATGCCATGGTTCACCCCTTACAGGCTCTCCCTACCACTTCTTCTTGGGAGCCGACTGGCCGGAAACAAGTCGCAAAGACTCTCTTCTCCCTGTCTCTCGCCATTCGGATTTTTCTTTGGCGCCTCTTTCTAGGCGTCGCAATGCCAGCTTCTGCTCTCTGTGAAGAGCGGTGATGGCTGCGGATGCCAAGGCCACATGCCTGTGCGGGAAAAGCTCCTCCTTTGCCATGAATCGGCGCTCGTCTTCAACAAAGGCCGTATCCAAATCACCTGCCATGAAGCGCGGGTGGCGCAGAATCCATTGGTGAAAAGAAATATTCGTTTTAATTCCCCGGACCTGATACTCGCGCATGGCTCGTCGCATCCTGAGGATGGCCTCTATTCGATTCTCTCCCCACACAATGAGCTTGGCGATCATCGGGTCGTAATAGATCGGAATTTCGGCGCCTTCATAGACCCCGCTATCGTTTCTCACTCCGAATCCCTCGGGAAGCCTCAATCCCTCAATCTTTCCAGGACAAGGCATGAAATCCATCTCTGGATCCTCGGCATAGATCCGACACTCGATGGCGTGACCTGTCAACCTGATCCGGCGTTGACGCCAGGGAAGGCGACCGCCCGCCGCCACCTCGATCTGGGCCTTTACCAGATCGATCCCTATTGTCCTCTCCGTGACCGCGTGCTCCACCTGAAGACGGGTATTCATCTCTAAAAAATAAAACTTTTTCTCTCGGTCCAGCAGGAATTCAAGTGTGCCGAGCCCTACGTAGTGGACCGCCTTTGCTCCCTGGACAGCCGCTCGAGTAATACTTCGCCGCGTCCGGTCATCCAGTGCAGGGGCCGGACACTCCTCGATGATCTTTTGATGGCGGCGCTGGATGGAACATTCCCGATCGAAAAGGTGCACCACCTTGCCGTATTGATCGGCAAGGATCTGGACTTCCACGTGGCGGCACCGGTCGAGATATTTTTCCACGTAGAGTCGGGGGTCACCAAAGGAGGAAGAGGCCTCAGAGCGGACTGCGCGATAGGCTGAGCTGATCTCTCCAGCAGAGCGGACTAGCCTCAGCGCCTTGCCACCTCCACCGGCGACCGCCTTTAACATGAGAGGATAACCAATTGTCTCGGCGATCCTCAAAACTTCCTCCTGTGAGCTCAGCACCTCCCCTGATCCGGGGATGACCGCTACCCCGGCCGCCTTCATGATTGCCCTGGCCTTTACCTTATCCCCCATCTGATCAATGACTTCGGGCGTAGGCCCGATGAAGATGAACCCCCCCTGCAGACACCGGCGGGCAAAATCGCCGTTCTCGGCTAAAAAGCCATAACCCGGATGGATCGCCTCAGAGCCGCTTTTTTTTGCCGCTTCGAGAATGCGGTCCATTGCCAAGTAGCTCTCCGTGGAAGGAGGCGGCCCAATGAGATAAGCGTAGTCCGCAAACTTCACGTGCAGGGAGTGACGATCGGCCTCGGAGTATACGGCGACGGTTTCAATATCCAGCTCCCGGCAGGCACGGATAATGCGGACGGCAATTTCTCCCCGATTGGCAATCAGAATGCGCTTAAACATACAGCCTTGGAGGAGACAGAGATTTGAGATAGGGAGTAAAAAACATCCAGGCCTTGACTCTCTCTAACTCTGTCTCTGTCTTTATTCTAACAGGTTGGACTATTTGAGTCGAATTCTAAAGAGGAATATTCCCATGTTTCTTGGGAGGGTTAGTGTCCCGCTTTTTCTTCAGCATCTCCAGGGAGCGGATAAGGTTAGGGCGTGTCTCTTCTGGGGGAATCACTGCATCCAGATATCCAAGCTCTGCGGCCTTGAACGGGTTGGCAAAAGTCTTCCGATAATTCTCCGCCAGTTCTTCTCTGGTCTTTGCTGGGTCCCGGGCATTTTCCAGTTTTTCGCGGAATACGATATTGATGGCCCCCTCTGGACCCATGACCGCGATCTCACCCGTAGGATAGGCTAGGTTGATGTCGCCGCGCAGATTCTTGCTCGACATTACGATGTATCCTCCGCCGTACGCCTTTCGAGTGATGAGGGTGATTTTGGGAACCGTGGCCTCGGCATAGGCGAAAAGGAGCTTCGCGCCATGGCGGATAATACCACTGTGCTCCTGGGCAGTACCGGGTAAAAATCCCGGCACATCGACAAAGGTCACCAACGGGATGTTAAAGCAGTCGCAGAATCGAATAAAACGAGCGGCCTTAACCGATGCATCAATATCCAAACAACCAGCCAGATGAGCCGGCTGATTTGCGATAATTCCAACCGGCCATCCACCCATACGAGCAAACCCGATGACGATGTTAAGAGCAAAGTCTCGCTGGACCTCGTAGAGATATCCCTCGTCCACGACCGCATGGATGAGCTCTTTTATATCGTAGGGCCGGTTTGGATTGTCCGGAACAAGCTGTTTGAGTTTTTCCTCGCATCTCGAAGGGTCATCGTCGGTCGGATGAAAAGGGGCCTCCTCCAGATTGTTGCTGGGCAAGAAACCCATCAGCTCCCTCATCATCAAGAGGCACTCCTTTTCACTGTCCGCCAAGAAATGGGCCACGCCGCTCTTGGTATTGTGGGTCTCTGCTCCCCCCAGATCATTCATTGAGACTTCCTCGTGGGTGACCGATTTAATCACCTCAGGCCCGGTGATGAACATGTAGCTATTAGTTCTCGTCATGAAAATGAAATCGGTGATGGCCGGTGAGTAAACCGCTCCGCCGGCGCTGGGACCCATAATCGCCGAGATCTGAGGAACCACGCCGGAGGCCATCACATTTTTTAGAAAGATGTCGGCATAGCCTGCAAGGCTAACCACTCCCTCTTGAATACGCGCCCCTCCGGAATCATTGATGCCTAAAATGGGGGCCCCATTTTTAAGGGCCAAATCCATGACCTTACAAATCTTTTCTGCCACTGCACCACTCAGGCTCCCACCAAAGACGGTAAAGTCCTGAGAGTAAACATAGACTGTTCTGCTCTCAATGGAACCATACCCGGTGACCACCGCATCTCCCGGGATCTTCTTTTTGTCCATACCAAAGTCAGAGCAGCCATGAGTCCTGAACCGATCCAGTTCCACGAAGCTGCCGTGGTCTAATAGAATTTCAATCCGCTCTCGAGCCAGAAGCTTTCCATGCTCGCGCTGGCGTCGGATTTTGTCTTCGCCACCTCCCGATTCAACCTTACGGTTTATCTCAGTCAATTTATCAAGGCTTTTCTTCGTTGCCATTAATATCAACCTTTTCTACCGACATTCTGCCCGAGCAGGCTAGGGGCAGCGCGCGGGGATTTTCCTCCGGCTCCTTGTTTGTCAGGCCTATAGAACAATAAACACAAAAAAGGAGACTACTGTCAACAAAAATCAAAAATTGGACTGTCCTGGTTCACATCTTGAGATTTTACAGCCAAATTGGTAGTTTAGAGTAGTTTTCACTCATTCGGCGAAGTTTGTCAGCGGTCCTCTATAACAGCCCTAAAAGACCTTTAGTATCTTCTTATAGAAAAAGAGTTGCAAGCCTGAGAGCAGGAAGGCTAAGGGATGCCCACACAGAAAAAAAAACCCGCCAGAAAGAGAACCTCTCTGATCTTGGCAGCAAGCGAAGGTGATTCCAATATGCTCTATGCCACGGGCTTTTTTGTCCCCGATCCATTCATTTTTTTTGAACATCTGGGGAGAACGCATGTCGTTATGAGTGACCTCGAGATCGATCGTGCGAAAAAGGAAGCCAATGTTGATAGCGTCCTTTCACTGTCCGATTACTGGAGGCGGTTGAAGAGACAGGGGAAAGCCACCGGGACGGGAGATGTTCTGGAGTTAATCTTTAAAGAGAGGGGAATCCGTACGCTTGAGGTGCCGTCTAATTTTCCAGTTCTCTTTGCCGATGACCTGAGGTCAAGGCGATTCACGGTGGCGGTAAAAAAAGATCCCTTTTTCGATGAAAGAGAGAAGAAGAGTCCGATGGAAGTGAAAAAAATCCAGGACTCCATTAGAGTTGCCGAGATAGGGTTGGAGGCTGGGATCAAGGTGTTGAAGAGGGCCAGGATTGGTAAAGACCGCTACCTCTATTTAAATGGACGGCGACTAACATCCGAGGCTGTCAAAACTATTGTGAACACTTCGATCATGGCCCTGGGTTGGGTCCCTAGTCATACCATCATCGCCGGCGGGGATCAGTGCTGTGACCCTCACAATGAGGGTCATGGCCCTCTCAGAGCACACACCTCGATTATTTTCGATATTTTTCCCCGCTCGCAAAAAACCGGCTTTTTTGGGGACCTCAGCCGCACGGTGGTGCGTGGTCGTGCCACAGAGCGCTTGAAAGAGGTCTACGAAGCGGTGCGCCTAGGACAGGAGTTCGCCTTTAAGCTCATTCGTGACGGGATTCAAGGTTCTGCTGTCCATGAAATGATCCTCGATCTCTTCCGGCAGAGGGGCTTTTCAACCGGAAAGATCAACGGTCGAATGCAGGGTTTTTTTCACGGGACCGGACACGGTTTGGGCTTGGATATTCATGAACCCCCACGGATCGGTGTGAGTAATTCTACCCTTAGGTCTGGGCATGTGGTGACGGTTGAACCTGGACTCTACTACGTTGGTGTGGGTGGGGTACGATTGGAAGATGCTGTGGTGGTGACTCCGAACGGCAACCGGAACCTTACCCGTTACCATAAAGTTCTTGAGATCTAGTTTCTAAGGAAAAGCCCTCTTTGGTTGTATTAGCCGATTGTTGGCTATGCCCGTCATAATTTATGAGATGAGAGTCGGTTTGAAACAGTGATATAATGAAGACGGCACAGGTTTTTGATTTTTTTGATGATAAGAAGCCCAGGATCATCGGCCACCGGGGCGCAGCAGGCATGGCTCCGGAAAATACATTGGTCTCTTTTAGAAGGTCGCTGAACGAGGGAGCTGATTATATTGAGGTGGATGTGCGGGAAAGCAAAGACGGTGAGATACTGATCCTCCATGATGCTACGCTGGAGCGAACTACCGACGGTCAGGGAGAGATTCGGCAGTGGAAACTGAAAGAGCTAAAGAGCCTCGATGCCGGTTACAGGTTTACTTTGGATGATGGAGTGACTTATCCTTATAAGGGTCAGAACATAGAGATTCCTACCCTGGAGGAATTTTTTTCAGCCTTCCCCGGGGTGAGGGCAACCATCGAAATTAAGCAGATCGGTGCGGGATTTGTTAAAAAATTGTTTGCGATCATTCGAAGGTTTGGCCGAGAGGACTGGGTCCTGTTGTCCACCGCGGAAGATGGTGTGATGAAGGAAGTTCGCAATGAAGTCCGTGATCACGATCTGGCCGTTGCAACCGGGTTGTCCTATGGAGAGGTCGCTTCTTTTTTCCGCTGGGTGTGGGATGGGGGGCAGGGTAGCATTACTCCTCCAGGACAGGTCCTGCAGATACCTTGCACGTATGGGAATTGGACTCTTATCACCGAGCATACGGTGAGGGCGGCCCATGACCTGGGATTAGAAGTTTATGCCTGGACCATCAACGACGTCGAAGAGATGAGGAGATTGCTAAGCCTTGGGGTGGATGGGATCGTTACGGATTATCCGGCACGCCTGAGAGATCTGTGTGCGCAAACCGAATCGACCTGAAAGGTGGGAGTCTCGAGGGTCTTTTTTCAGCTATGGGAGAACGTCAGAATAGAAACTTGAATCATGACAGACACCGATTTGTCTAAGGGGTTAGTAGCGGATAAGAAATATACGATCATTATTCTCCAATGGGTAATTGCGATCGCCACCTCCTTCCTTATCCTTTTTCAAAAGGGCGAGGTGTCCAAGGATCACGTGGTCTATGGATTGGTCGCTATTTTTCTGTTTACCAGTCTAGTTCTCTACCGCCTTCCCGAGGGTGTTTTTTATCACGGATTTTTTGATGTCGTCTTGCTTATTTGGGACACGTTGCTCCTCTCCACCGCGATCTACATTAATCAGGATATTTCATGGGAGCTATTCCTCCTCTATTTTTTCGTGTTGTTCCTTGCAGCCATGGGGGAGAGCATGTTGAAGATCGTGCTTGGGTCCGTCATCATCAACGTTGTCTATATCGGCCTACTCGTCCAGCAAGGGATGGAACTGACCCAGTTGGGAGGTGATGTGTATGTTCGCATCAGCTTTCTTTTTGGGGTTTCCATTCTTTATGGTTATCTCTCGGAAAATACCAATAAAGAGAGGAGACGAGCGGAAACGGCGGAGGAGAGGGAGCATTTAAAGATGGGGTTGGTCTCGGCCATGGCCCACGACATTAAGAACCCTTTGGGGATCATTATGGGCTACGCCGAGCTTAAATTGGACGAAGCTGCCGGTAGTAAGGAGGGGGGGGAAGAGGATACAATCTGGTACCGAATCGAAGACAGCGGCCGCAGGATCGTCAATTTGGTTACAGGTTTTCTTGAGGCGAGCAGGGCCGAGACAGGAAAGCTCAAGATAGGGGATGAGCCGGTGCAGGTCAATCGGCTGCTTAGGGAGGCGATCCAGCAACAGCAACCGCAGGTTCAGAAAAAAGGGCTCACGCTGGAGCTTGAACTGGATGAGAGGCTCCCCAATGTGAGAGGGGACAAAGGCCAGATTGACAGGGTTTTTTGGAATCTGATTGGCAATGCTATTAAGTTCACCCGAAATGGAGGCAAGGTCAAGGTCAGCTCACGGTTTGACGACGGCAAAGTTTGTGTTTCCGTTCAAGATACTGGAGTTGGGATCTCGCAAGAAGAGCTCCCTCTTCTCTTCTCCCAATTCAAGAGGTTAAAAGGATCGGAAAAGATTGAAGGCACCGGCTTGGGCCTCTTTATTGTCAAGACGATCGTTGAGGCCCATAAGGGTACCGTCTGGGCCGAGAGTGTGGAGGGAAAGGGGGCAACCTTTACGGTTCACCTTCCGATCCAATCTTAGGCAAGAGACCTTTGAAGCATGAGTCTGAAGATATCGCTTCTCTTATAGGGTCCTTGGATCATTCCGATAAAGCGGTGGTTCGCCCGGCCGTCGAATCGCTGATTGTGCTTGGACCTCGCAGGCCTGAGATTAAAGAATCCCTGAACCGACTTTTGCAAGACCCGCACCGGAAAAAACTCTGGCCCATCGCCTATACCCTTGCCCAGCTTTCGGCCCCTTCATCGCGCTGCCTGGATGTCCTGATCGAGGGTCTGGGAAGTGAGGACCAGGACATCCGTTGGGCGACATTTCTGCTCCTAACCCGTCTGGGCAAAAAGGACGAACGAATAACCCCTCTCCTATTGGATCTCCTAAAGACAGGAACCGCGACTCAGAGAAGGATTGCCGTTTATTGTCTGCGCGATATGGGCATGGGGGATGAGACCGTGCTTGAAAGGGTAATCCAGACCCTGCGTGATCCTGATCCCCTGGTCCGAGTGGCAGCAGTCACAAGCCTAAAATCCAGGGCCGAGGTCGGTAAAGACGGGTTGGATCTCTTGTTTCATCTCTTTTCGGAAGACCCTGATTCCAGGGTTCGGTGCTCCGCTGCGATAACTCTGGCACAGCTAGGGGCGCCTACTGAACAAATCCGCGCCGCACTGAGGGAAGCCACTACGAGCATGGATCCTCGGATTAAAAAAGCTGCCAGCTCTGCTATGGAGTTGTTGAAAAAAAAAGAGCCCGTGCCACCGGCAAAGTAATTTGTCGGTGGCACGGGCGTTCGGTGGACTGAGGGGATTTACAGGCTCCAAGCCCGAACCCCCATCAAAGGTTCAGCTTAGAGCCTAAGTCTCAGCCACCTCGCAGTCACTAGTTTTTTCTATCATGTTTAGACCACCTCCTTTCTCTGCTTCGCCCAGTTTAGAGAAAGCAGCCTTGGTCTGTCAATAAATACTTTATAACCAGCCGATAAAGCTGATTTGAAGACCGGTTTTTCTTCTCTGGCGCCGGTAGGAGAAAAAATCGTTTACCGCGCAGCTCGTGCAAGGACCTATCAGATACGTTTTTTCAGAAGGTACTCCGGCCGCTTCCAATTGCAAACGATTCAACTGTCTTAAATCGAGATATGATTTTCCATCTCTCGATTGAAGAGTTCGTTCTGCCAAACCTCCCCACTTTTGAACCATTGGAACGGAGACGTCAGTTCCGATCTCGAAGCAGCAGGGACCGATTGCAGGACCCATTGCTGCCTCTATGGATGCCGGCTCTACATCGTATCGGTCTCGCAGATGGTTCACCATTTTTGTTGTAATACCAGCCAGGGTTCCGCGCCATCCTGCGTGCAAGCCTGCTACTAACGTCTTATCAGGGACGTTGAATAGAATTGGTACACAGTCTGCTGTCAGGACCCCAAGGAAAATTTCCCTTTCTCCCGCCACCATTCCGTCAGCCTCGCCTGCTTCCTTCAGGTGTTTGTCTTTGACATCGATGATGTGATTTCCATGCACTTGTCTCATGGTAACGATCCGCAGATCGTGGAGACCTACGGCTTTTTTCATGTCACACAGGTTGTCCTTCACAAGCTCAGGATTGTCTCCGACGCGGAAGGAGACGTTTAGGCTGGAATAGTCCCCTAGGCTCTTACCTCCTCGGCGACCTAGAAAGCCGTGAACAAGACCTTCCCGATGTTCCCACTGTGGTACCTTGAGCCATACAAGATCCATATCCGTTATTATGGTTTCTTGGAGTCCTTTTTTCAAGTTTGGTAAGGAAGGTCTCTGTCTGAGTTAGTGAATCTGCACATCAAGGTGTGATATTGGAGTACTTGACAATCAAAGAGGTATCCCAGCACAATCAACAAGGAATCCCCGGGTCTCACTGCGATTGAGAAATTAGAAGCCTGATGATATCTAGGTCGATGGTCAAAGGTCATTCTCTATGGAAGTAAATCTGAGACAAGAAAGACAACGTTGGGTCTCATGCTGGTTAACCGATATTCTCCTTACCTATATGGAGGAGACTTTTTCGGGAAAGAAGGATATCGATTATCCAAGTCTTTTCAGCGGAATCGAGGGGTTTGAGACGCCGTCAAACCCAGAATCATTCCTAAGGGATGTCAATAACTGGGTCCCCCTGACAGTTCTCAGAGAACTCCAGTGGCAATGTGAACGGATATCGGAAAGGAAAGATATCGCCTATCATGCCGCAAGAGAGTTCTTTGACCCCGGAAAGAAACAACTTCCTTCGCTTTCCGAAATTATTGTTCGTGTATTAAGCGATGTTCGCTCGGTGCTCATCTGCACAAACCTATGGGGGGTAGTCCATACCAATTACTTGAAGTTGCAGCCCTTTGAAAAGGAGGGAACAAGGCCAGAGCTGTATATGCTTGCTCAGTTCGATGAGAGCGCAAGACCTGCCGTGGGGGCTGTGCATCTTCTAAGAGGAATTATTGAAGGTTTTCCCCGTCTTTACCCCTTTATTGACGATGTGCAGTGCATTGAGGAAATCTCACAACTCCGGATAGAGGATGTTATCCAGGAGTTTCCGGATTTCAAAGTGAAGAGCGAAGGAGACCGGTTATCTATTCGTCGCCGGACTTCACAACAGTCGATAGTTGATGCTCTAAAAGTTCCCTTGAAAACAGAAATCGTACTGTTGTCACAGGAATTTATGGTCAACATGCCCGATGCGACAGTAATATCTCCCCGGGATGATCGCATCGAGGTGCTGACTGCCCTTGAGGATCCAGGTTCAGAAAAAAAGACACAGACACAATGGGCATATAAAATTGTCAGTCCGGGAGACTTGTCTGACGGGAATCTTTTCTACTCGTTCAAAAAGGACCAAATTTACAATGCACCCTATTCGCGCTTTCGAGTCATCGTCAAGGAAAGTTCGAAGCAAGATAAAGAGATTCCCGCCGAGAATGTCCGAAAAGAAGTTTCCCAGCTTCTCTTTGACCATTTAAAACAAATCAAGCAGACACAGATGCGCGTCATTCAATATAACATAGAGAAGAGGAGACTTACCCTAGAGAACATCCGCCTCAGACGGGAAATCGAACGGGAATATAGCTTTGCGGGGATTATTGGCCAGAACGAAAAGATGCAGGATCTTTTCGGATTGGTTCGATCCATCGCAGAGACCGACATAACCGTGTTGATCCAAGGGGAGACCGGGACAGGGAAAGAGATGATCGCCAAGGCTATCCATTATAATAGCCCACGGAAGGCGAGGAGGTTTGTCGCAATTAACTGCGGTGCGCTTTCTGAGACCCTTCTTGAGAGTGAACTTTTCGGCCACGAAAAAGGGGCCTTTACAGGCGCCAGCGTACAGAGAAAGGGTATCTTCGAGGTTGCCCATGAAGGAACCCTATTTCTGGATGAAATCAGCGAGATCTCACCGAGCACCCAGGTAAAGCTCCTGCGTGTCTTACAGGAAGGCGAGTTTCAGCGTGTGGGAGGAAGTGACTCCATAAAAGTGAATGTGAGAATTATTGCGGCAACGAATCAGATTTTGGGAGATCTCGTCACGAATGGTCGATTCAGACAAGATCTCTACTATCGACTGAACGTGTTCCCAATTGTTGTCCCCCCATTGAGGGAAAGGGCCAACGATATTCCTCTTCTGGTTTCTCATGTTATCGAGAAGCGCAAACAGA
>JAZFYO010000440.1:0-2431 GCA_036443615.1 Binatia bacterium
GGTTGGCGTTAGACGGGTGGTCTCAAGAGCGGAAAAAGCGGAGCAGGAGCAAGGCTCCTCAGGTGCTTGAAGGGGCTGTGTATGAAGTGGGGAGGAGGACGATCCAGTTGGACACCGGAAAGAGAAGGCGAGGGAGAGTCTCTGCCGTGATTATCCCCGTAGACCCTGATAAGACCAAGTTTCAGAAGGTCTCAACGGAAAATCTGTCGCTCAAAGATCTGAAAAAGGGTGATGTGGTTATCATCAAGTATAATAAGGCGGGAAAATATGACCCCGTTCCCTATGTGATTTTCACTGGGGAGAGGAGAGTGATCAAGGAAGGGAGAAGGGGAAAGAAGAAGAAAAAGAGAGAGTAGGGTTTAAACCCATTTAATTTCCCCCGGCCAATTTGCTTACCCTTTCTGTCGGAGGGATCAGACCTGCCAAAGGCTCATTATTCGGCGAGCTTCTCTCAATCCCAGAGGGGAGCTCGCCTTTTTTTTCGTCGTCGATCGATGAGGTTCAATCCTTACCTTTCATTGCAAGTTTGGCGAAAGTTTCATGACGGTCCGTAACCAGGGTCTCCTCTAACATGGGGAGTATGGCCCGCAGGATTTTCATGTCGAACGGAAAGCAGATATGGCGCTAGTGGTACGACCTGATGAGCATGTGGGTCTAGTCAGTTTTCCTGAGGCGATCGATGCCGTTGACCGAGCGTTTCTTGCCTGGGGCCAGCAGCCGAAGCTTAATCTGCCGCGGCAGATCGTGGACGGGAGTATCAGGCTAGCGGTCCATCCCGCTTCGGCCCCGTTCCTATCCACATCAGGACTCATGGTCCACTCCAGGCAGCCTCGGGTTGAAAGGGGGATCTACCCAGCCGCCAGTCTGCTCTTCAGCCAACAGACGGGCGTACTTGATGCTATCGTGTTAGGGCGAGTCCTCTGTGGGCCCCCCATCGCCGGTGTCGTTGACCTGCGCACAGCTGCGACCAGTGCGGTGGCTACCAAATACCTGGCTAGGACCGACGCACAAACCGTGGGTGTGATTGGGAGTGGGCGGCAGGCCCGCAGCCACCTGGTGGCCCTTGGTGTTGTGCGTACGCTTCGATCGGTAAAGGTATACAGCCGTTCATCACAGAACCGGGACCAGTTTGCCCGCGATATGGAGGCGGCCATGGGCGTAGAGGTCAAGCCGGTCGATTCAGCAATGATGGCAGTCCATGAAGTAGACATTGTGCTTGTTATGACAGATACGAGCCGGCCTGTTTTTCTCGGCGAATGGCTCGTGCCCGGGCAGCACGTCACGTCGGTCCTGGGGGGGGATACGCCCCGTGACCCCCAGGGGAAACCCCTCAAAGAGCCTCGACGTGATCTAGACGATGAAGTGCTGCGGCGTAGCGATGTTGTTGTGATTAACTCCAGGGTTCAGGCGGGACAGGACCTTCAGGGTGACATCGTGGAACCCATCGAGAGAGGAATTCTAAGCTGGGAGCAGATGCACGAGCTCGGGGAGCTGCTGGCGGGTCTCGTCCCAGGAAGGGAGAACTCCAGACAGATTACCCTTTACAAGAATAACGGTGGGCAAGGCATTGCGGATGTGGTCCTTGCTGCCCTAGTGGCTCAACGGGCCCGGGAGCAGGGTCTTGGTGTCGAGGTCTAAGGCAGAGTGGAACTTGACAGGGCCTAGACTGTACTGATATAGGGCGCATTACCCATCATTGGAGGAAATTCATAGTAAATATTATAAGTTAATCGTACCATCAGGAGCAGAATCTTTGGCTGTGGTCAAATGGGAGTATTTGTGTTCTGTTGGAGCGCGTTCAAGGCGAGGCAAGCCCACTCATAGGGTAGGAGTCTTCGGTGATTGATCTGACACCTGAGCTCGCCATGGGTTGGCCTCGCGTCTGATAATGCGAGGAGAAAACCAAAATGCCCTACAGAGATCTTAGGGAATTTTTAGCCGCACTGGAAAAGCATCAGGAACTTCGTACCATTCAGGGAGCAGACTGGAACCTGGAAATCGGCACGATCACCGAATTGAATTATGAGCGGCAAGGGCCTGCTCTCCTCTTTGATTCCATTAAAGGTTATCCGCAGGGTTATCGTATTCTGGCCAACGCCATGGATAACCTTCCTCGCTCTCTTCTCGCCCTCGATCTACCTTCGGACCTCGACATGAACGGTGCCCTGGATGCCTATACGAAAAAGATCGCATCTTATACTCCGGTGCCCCCCGTCCACGTGGAAACGGGCCCGGTCTTTGAAAATGTTTTCACGGGAGAGGAAATTGACCTGTGGAAGTTTCCCACCCCTCTGTGGCATGAGGACGACGGCGGACGATATATCGGTACCGGTTGTGTCGTCATTATGCGAGATCCCGATAGTGGAAAGGTCAACTTCGGATGCTATCGCGTGGTGGTTCAGGACAAAACCACGGCAGGGCTCTATATCAC
>JAZFYO010000441.1:0-12482 GCA_036443615.1 Binatia bacterium
TTCAATGTAAACCCCGCCTCTTGAGGCGGGAACAAAGCCGATGGGGTTTCCAAAGGGGAGAAGCGGCAGCTCTTCCCTTTGGTCGAACACGGGGATTCAAACCCCGTGTTCGATATAACTTGATTAAAATGCGAGAGGTCAGGGCTTCAGGTGCAATTCGAAATTCAAAATGCAAAATATAAAATTTGCTCATTTCAATAATTATTTTGCAATTCGCTGAAGTCAGGAGAATTAAGCTCTGTGAAAAAGGAGAAATATAACGTTGCGCTGGTTGGGGCTACAGGGGCGGTTGGAGAGGAGATGCGCGAGGTCCTCGAAGAGAGGCTCTTCCCCATCGGAGAGCTGCGTTTCCTGGCCTCTGAGAGATCTGCAGGCAAGACCTTAAAATTTGGCCATAAAAATATTCGCGTAGAGGTACTCAAGGAAGACTCCTTCAGGGATATGGACATAGCCCTATTCTCTGCGGGGGGGGCCGTGAGTGCCAAGTTTGCCCCGTTGGCAGTAGATCAGGGGGCTGTGGTCATCGACAATACTGCACATTTCCGTATGGAGCCAGAAGTCCCCCTGGTGGTCCCTGAAGTCAACCCACGGGAGATTGCCCATCATGCTCGTCGGGGTGTCGTCGCAAACCCCAATTGCTCCACCATTCAGATGGTGGTCGCGCTAAAGCCCATTCACGACGTTGCGCGAATTCGACGTGTGGTAGTCTCTTCTTATCAATCGGTCTCTGGTGCGGGGAGAATGGGAATAGAGGAGCTGAGCCGACAGTCGATCGCCCTTTACAATGGGGGAGAGATTAAGAGAGAGAAATTTCCCCACCAGATCGCCTTCAACTGTATTCCCCACATCGATAGCTTCATGGATAGCGGGTACACCAAGGAAGAGATGAAAATAGTGAACGAGACACAAAAAATTTTGGGGGACAGCTCCATTCGTATTACTGCCACTGCGGTGAGGGTGCCGGTGTTCTGCAGCCATTCAGAGTCAGTGAATATTGAAACGGAGAAAAAACTGGCTGCAGCAGAGGTCAAGGCTATCCTTCGTGATGCTCCGGGAATTCTTCTCTGCGATGACCCCAAGGAAAATATCTATCCTTTGGCGGTCGATGCAGTGGGGAAGGATGCTATCTTGGTAGGGAGGATCAGAGAGGATGAATCAATTCCCAACGGTATCAACCTTTGGATAGTGGCAGACAACCTGCGAAAAGGTGCTGCCCTGAATGCCGTTCAGATCGCCGAAATTCTGATTAGGGACTACCTGTAGATAAAAGCACTCAGCCGTCAGCGATCAGCTGGCAGCTGAGTGCTGATAGCTACTCCAATGAATATTAAGCTCACCATCGAGTACGACGGGACCGATTATCATGGTTGGCAGGTTCAGCCCAAAGATAAGACCATTCAGGAGATTCTAGAGCTGGCACTAGAGGAAATCCTGCGGAAAAGAGTGCGGCTCAATGGATCGGGTCGTACGGATGCGGGAGTGCATGCTTTAGGTCAAGTTGCCAATTTTATCTGGACCGAGGACATCGACCTTTGGCGACTGCAAAGGGGACTTAATGCATTCACCTCGCCGGACATCGTAGTTAAGAAGGTGGAGATGGTCTCCGATTCCTTTGATGCCAGGCGGGATGCACAGAGCAGGCTGTATGAGTATAGGATTTGGAATCAGCCTTGGCCGCCGGCTGTTCAGCGCCGCTTTGCTTATCATGTCCATCAACCTTTAGAGCTTTCCGCCATGCAGGAGACGATCCGTGCGCTCGAGGGGGGACATGACTTCTCGTCCTTTCAGGGAACCGGAGGCGATGTGGAAGACCCCATAAGGAAGGTGTACCACAATTCCATTCGCCAACAGGGCGATCTTCTCATTTACACCATCGAGGCTAATGCCTTTCTCAGACATATGGTACGCAATATCGTTGGGACGATGATTGAAGTTGGCCGAAGAGAACGGACCTCCGAGGCATTCGCAGAACTCCTTCAGCTACGAGATCGAACTCGGGCAGGTCCGACAGCGCCGCCGCAAGGGTTATTCCTGGTAGAAGTAAAGTATTAAAATGGGAGAACTAGAATCCAGGAGGCAGCAGGCAGTCGAAAGTCGAGAGTCAAGGGTCCAGAGCCAGAGTTTCAGGCTATAAGCTCTAACCAAACATATTTGAAATTTTCCGTTGAATTTGGGTTTAGGGAATCGGATAAACGATGATTCGCGCAAAGGTGCAAAGGACGCCAGGAAAGGAGAACAAAAAACTCGAAGCACGAAATCCGAAATTCGAAACAAATCCAAATGACATAATTCCTAATCTTCAAAACTATCGAATTGAATAGTTTAAGAATTTGGTAATTTGAATTTGGGTATTGTTTCGAATTTCGAAATTAGGATTTCGGAATTGAATCATAATTTGTTTCAGGTTTCGATATTCGAAATTAGGATTTTATTCTTTGCTGTCTTGGCGTCTTGGCGCGTAAAATTTTGTTGAAGTCGTTCTGTTGAACTTTTTATCGGTAAGAATCTAAAAACAGCATGCATAAAGCAAAGCGTTGAGAGCCAAGAGCAGGAGGCTCCTGGATTTTACTACTACTGACTAATGAATTCTGGCTTCCGACTGGATGCTAAGTATAATGAGGAAATTTCTCCTCGTCGCTGTCGCTATCATTCTGCTGGTCGGACTGGTCTTTTTTTCTCAAATCCGCTTGGGCCTTCTCAGTGCCCTGTTTCTCAAAGACCTTCTGGATGATGGAGGTGTCAAAGCGCCTCGCCGTGGGGCCCTGGCATGGGTCACCCGAGCACCCAGTGTTAATCTCGTGTTCATTCCTGTTGGGGAGAGAACAATTGAGGCCGACCTGTACTATTTCCAGGACGGGAAAAAGAGAGCTGCCATCCTACTTACCCACGGCATAATAGAGACAGGAAAGAACGATCCTCGGCTCATTCGCTTCGCGTATTCCCTGGCTCGATCTGGTTTTGTCGTCCTTGTTCCAGAACTCGTGGGAATGAAGTCTCTTCGAGTCCTGCTGTCCGATGTGGATGACATTGTTACCTCTTTCCGCTTTCTTGGGTCAATAAAGGATCAAGTAGACAAGGAGAAAATGGGACTTCTGGGCTTTAGCTACGGGGCAGGACCCACTTTCATGGCGGCTTCCCGTCCGTCGATTCGCAACCAGGTCAAATTCATCACCTCCTTTGGTAGCTATTACGACCCCATCAATCTGCTCCGCTTTATCACCACCGGTTATTATGAATATGGCGAGAAAAAGGGGTATTTGAGACCGGAGCCATACGGGAAGTGGGTTTTTTTTGTCAACAATCTGGATTACGTAGAGAGGGAGAGCGATCGAAAATTTCTCAAAGAGGTTTTTAAAAAAGAGGAGTCGAGAAAGACAGGCGAGGGGATAGAGATCCAGGCCGTGCTCAGAAGCTTGAGCCCCGAGGGACAGGCCCTCTACGAGCTTTTAGTCAATAAGGACCCTCTCCGAGTTGAAGAGCTATTCGCGAGGACCGATCGGAGGTTTCAGAATTACATTAAACGGCTCTCCTTGGCTCCGGTAATCCCATCCGTGGAGGCCTACATGCTGGTCGGTCATGGGACCACGGACCCGCTGATTCCCTACACAGAGAGCCTCCGAATTGCGGACGCCGTTCGTGATCCTGACAAGGTGCATACTGCTATTCTCAAGCTATACAGCCATATGGATCCCACGCGTAAGAGTTACTCTACCAAGGAGTTCCTGACCATCTATCTGCCATCTATGGTTCAATTTTACTATCTGATCTACGATCTTTTAAGCCAGCAGTTGTGATTCTATACCTTTCCCTACTTCTGTCTGTATTTTTGTGTGCGTCTGCCGGGCCAGGCCTGGCTCAAGAACTGCCCATTTTTGATGCCCATATCCATTACAGCCGCCCTGACTGGGGCGTGCTTAAGCCGAAGCAGGCCCTGGCCATCCTAGATCGAGCCGGCGTCCGTCGGGCGCTGGTGTCAAGCACTCCGGACGATGGGACCCTGGAGCTGTATCGCTTGGCCCCTCGTCGGATCGTTCCCTTCCTCAGACCCTATCGAACCCAGGCAGACATGGAGGGCTGGCACAGCGACCCTGGAGTCCAATCCTATGTGGAAAAAAGGTTTGGACGCTCGGTCTACAAAGGAATCGGCGAATTTCACCTCTCTGCAGAAGACATCGATGCGCCGGTGATCAAGCGCTTGGCAGAGATGGCGCTGAGGCAACGGCTCTTCTTTCACGCCCATGTGGATGAAGATGGTGTCGAGCGGCTGCTTAGACATTATCCTCAGGTACGAGTCCTGTGGGCCCACGCAGGAATGTCGGCATCGACCGACGAGGTGGGAAGGCTCCTGGATCGATTCTCAAATCTGTGGGTGGAGCTGTCTCTACGATACGATGTCGGGCAAGGCGGCACCCTCGATCCAGAGTGGCGTACCCTATTCCTTCGTCATCCGGACCGATTTATGGTCGGGACCGACACGTGGATGACCACCCGCTGGGAGGAGCTGATTGAAGAGTCGCAGGATACTCGAATGTGGCTGAGGCAACTTCCCATAAAGATCGCCGAGCAAATCGCCTACCGTAATGGTGAGCGTCTTTTCGGTGCTGCTAAATAAAATTGATTGCTGAGGAAGCAGAATCGTACTCAGAGTTCACAGGGAAATTCGTCGAGGCCGCTGCTGTCGGTTTCCCGTCCAAAAGTAAGTGCTCATAGGAAGCCGAGGGGGCCTGTGCCCGTTCGGCTGAGCTCACGACGAAGCCCTCAGCGGAAGCCAATGGGCCTCTGCCTATTTGTTTTTAACTACTTAACCTAATCTTCTCTCTCTTTGATAACATTTAGATAAGACGTCTCCCTGTTTCGGAGCAGACCCTCTCGCCCACAAATGCTGCTCCGAGGGGAGCGAGACTGAAGCCCGCGGGCACCTGAACGTAGAGATTCCGTCAGGCCCAGACCTGAGGAGTATGTACCCTGGGGCATGATAGGGTGAGGCCTTCAAGGTACAGTCCCATTGCCCGCGGGCGAAAGGCTCGTTCCCCGAGGAGAGTCAAGACCGACGGAGCAGACCCCTTCTGCGGCAAGTGGCGGACGTGGATTTCCGAGAGGGAGGAAGGCCGGAAGGCTTACCCCCTTGAGGGAAATCTATATTAGGCCAGATGACAACAAGGTTGTGTAGAACTATTTGCCAAACATTTGATAATAGCGCCCTTGCTGTCTTGAACTCACTGTAATTGACGGCTATTATTCGCTTTTGAGGAGATTCTGAAAATGGCTGAACGTACACTCTTCGACAAGATCTGGGATGCGCACACAGTGGATAGGCTCTCCACTGGCCAAGATCAAATTTTTATAGGTCTTCATCTGATCCATGAGATCACGACCGCTCCGGCCTTCGACATGTTGCGAGAAAAGGGTATGGATATCGCCTTTCCGGAAAGGACATTTGCCACGGTCGACCACATTGTTCCTACGGATATGCGGTCTCGGCCCTTCCTAGATTCTCAGGCCGAGGATTTGCTGAAGGTGCTGGAGAAGAATGTGACAGAATTTGGCATCGATTTTTACGGTCTGGACAGTCATCGGCAGGGGATTGTTCACGTTATCGGGCCACAGCTTGGTTTGACCCAGCCGGGGATGACCCTGGCCTGCGGCGATAGTCACACAAGCACACACGCGGCATTTGGGACCCTTGCCTTTGGTATCGGGACTAGCCAGGTCAGGGACGTGCTGGCCACACAGAGTCTGGCAATGGACAAACTCAAGGTGCGGAGGATCAACGTCAACGGCGGTCTCTCAGAGGGTGTTTATGCCAAGGACGTTATTCTTTCAATTATTCGCAAGCTGGGCGTAGCAGGAGGGACGGGTTTTAGTTATGAGTATGGCGGTTTGGTGATTGAAAATATGAGCATGGAAGAACGCATGACCGTTTGCAACATGAGCATCGAGGGAGGTGCCTTGGTTGGCTATGTCAATCCCGATTCCACGACGTTCGAGTACCTGAGAGGGAGGGAGTTCGTTCCAAAAGGCGAGGAATTTGAGAGTGCAGTTACCTACTGGAAGTCGATAGCCTCAGATGCCGACGCCCGCTACGATGACGTGGTCAGCTTGGAGGCTTCGAAGATTGAGCCCACAATCACATGGGGGATAAATCCCGGGCAGGCCGTCGGCATTTCGGAGAAGATGCCCTATCCGGACAAGTTGTCTGATCCCGAGGGGGCAAAGCGGGCCTACGAACACATGGGCTGGAAACCCGGAAGCCCAATTCTTGGGACCCCCATCAATGTGGCGTTTGTGGGTTCCTGCACGAATTCACGCCTCAGTGATTTGCGTGCGGCTGCTAAGATTGCCAGGGGGAAGAGAGTACACCCCGGTATCCGGGCGCTCGTCGTACCGGGATCGACGGAGGTCAAGGCCCTGGCCGAGAAAGAAGGGCTGGATCAAGTCTTTACGGATGCTGGGTTTGAATGGAGGGAAGCCGGATGTTCGCTGTGTCTCGGCATGAATCCGGACAAATTAAAGGGAAGGGAAATTTGCGCGTCTTCATCCAACCGAAATTTCATTGGCAGGCAAGGGAGCCCGGGAGGCCGGACGTTGCTGATGAGCCCTGCGATGGTCGTTGCGTCAGCCATCAATGGTAAAATTGTAGATGTGCGAGAATATTCCTGAGGTAAGTCAGCGAGAGTGAGAAAAAGAATAACAAGGACAAAGAGAGGCTGAAAGGATGAGTACTGGTGCTGAAATAATCCAGGTTACTGGCACCTCGCTTGCAGTGGGGGGAAATGACATCGACACAGACCGGATTCTCCCCGCGCGCTACTTAAAGGAGTCCACCTTCTCCCGGATGGGAGAATACCCCTTCTACGATGAGAGGTTTGATCAGGACGGAAAGGCCAAGCCGCACCCATTGAACGATCCCAGATACAAGGGCGCCGCTATACTGTTTGTTAACAAGAACTTCGGCTGTGGCTCATCGAGAGAGCACGCTCCGCAGGCGCTTTTTCGCTATGGCATTCACGCCATCGTCGGCGAGTCCTTTGGCGCCATCTTCGCCAATAACTGTGTCATGATGGGAATTCCGACAGTCACTGTCTCCTCTGAGGAAATGGCAGAGCTGATGAGGTCGGTAGAATCTCTCCCTGCGACTGTTTACAAAGTGGACCTGAAGACAAACACTCTGTCTTCCGATGGCAAGCAGATCCGTTTTGAGTTGCCGGAGACCTATCGCAATGCCTTGGTTTCTGGTGCCTGGGATTCCGCCTCTATGCTGCGCTCCAATCTGGACAAGGTGAAGAAGGTCGCCTCTAAGCTGCCTTATATGAGTGGTTTCAGGAAATAATTTGTTAAAGCGGTTCTAGTTGCTTATTCTGCAGGTGGGGGGGCGACTCGATGCGAGGGATCGCATTACGGTTTAGTATTTCAACAGAGGCAAAACCTTTTCCCCCAAAAGGTCGAGTTGCTCGAGACCGGGAGTTACTTGGCCGATAATCAGGGTGTCGAGGCCCTTCTGGAAAAATGAGTTTATGCGTTCGGCACACATCTCAGGCGACCCCACGAGCATGTGTTTTTCCACATCCATTCTGACTTTCCCGTAATAACGGGTGAGGTAGGCATTGCAGGCCTCCACGGCTCTCGCCTTGTTTTCGTCCAAGCACATGAAGGTGAGTCCGGCCTTCTCGATCTCCTGGGGATCCCTACCCGCCTCCTGGGCAAAGCGGCTGATCTTTTTCCACAGCGACGGAAATTCCGGGATGGCGCTGCTTCCGCATATGTAGCCGTCCGCTAGCCGCGCCGCACGCCTCAGGACGACCTCGGCGCTTCCTCCCATCCAGATCGGTGGGTGAGGGGACTGGATCGGACGTGGACCGAATACCGTGCTTTGCACCTGATAGAACCTTCCCTGATGGGTTACCTTCTCCTCAGTCCAGAGTCTCTTCATCAACTCGATGGCTTCCTCGGCCCGTCTGCCTCTGCCCTTGAAGGGGACCTCGACACTGGTAAAGTCGTTCTCCCGGCTGCCAAACCCGATGCCGAGGGTCACTCTGCCGGCGGATAGAAAATCCAGCGTACTGATCGTCTTGGCTAGAAGAACCGGATGCCTGAGAGCGGCCAAGAGAACCGAGGTCCCGATCCTGATCCTCTGTGTGACTGCGCCCGCTGTGGCAATGACAGAAAGAGGTTCAAGGTTGTCGTAGGCAATCCGATCAATCACCCAGAACGAGTGCAGCCCAATCTGTTCGCACTTCTTAGCCAACTCGGTGACATAGTCGGACTTGACCTGCGGAGATGGGTTGACAAAACAGAGGCCGATCTTGCCCACGTGAATTTCTCCTTTCCTTGAGACCTTTTCGTTTTACCAGGGCATACTACCATTCTCACGCTATTGGATAAAGGTATGCGCTATGCCATTAGCCATAAGGCTAAAGGGGGACTTTCCTGGACTGACTTCTGGGTAAAAGAAAAGCGGATCCGAGTAAGGGCCGCTAAATTTGGAGATGCAAAGCGTATGCGCCACGTAACCGTATGGGTTTGGGCCGAGATAAAGAGAAGGCTCCCAAAAGTGGCCGCCCAGGTTTTTACCGGCAGAGTTTATATTGAATTAGTACGGGCGATGGGGTAGATGGCCTACCAACAGAATAGTCTCTTGCCCCAGTCCCTGTGCTCCTTGACACCCTTAGACCACCACGACTATTCTGCGGTTCCCCAAGGCCAGCCAGAAGAGAGAGGAGATAGCATGCTTGAGGCGGCGATAAGTGCTTTTGAAAACTTGATCGTTCCAATGCGTATGTTTTTTTTGTTTATCGGTGTAGTTATGGGATTGGCGTTGGGAGCCATCCCCGGTCTGGGAGGATTGGTCGGACTCGCCATCCTCTTGCCGTTTACCTTTGACATGGACCCCTTCATGGCCTTTGCCATCATGATCGGGCTAACCTCGGTCACAAGCACGTCGGACACCATCCCATCCGTGCTATTTGGGGTTCCGGGCACAGCGGCCTCCCAGGCAACCATTCTGGATGGCCATCCTATGGCAAAAAAGGGCGAGGCGGGGAGGGCATTCGGTGCGGCCTATACGGCATCGTTGATCGGCGGTCTCTTCGGCGCTTTGGTTCTCGCCGTGTCGATTCCTGTCCTACGTCCCATTGTTTTGGCGTTCGGCTCTCCAGAGTTTTTCATGTTGGGCATGCTGGGCATCTCCATGGTGGCAGTTCTGAGTGGTAGGGCACCGGTCAAGGGGCTTGTCGTCGGGGCGATCGGTCTGGCAGTGGGTATGGTGGGTATGGACCCCCAAACAGGCGTTCTTCGATGGGTCTTTGGTCAGCTTTACCTCTGGGATGGAGTGCCTCTTGTACCTGTAGCCCTGGGGATCTTTGCCATCCCCGAAATTGTAGACTTGACGATTAGAGGGACCCGCATTGCCGATGTCCCAAAGGAGAGCTTAAAGGGCGTCATGGTTGGTATCAGAGACGCTTTTCAGCACTGGTTTCTCGTTCTGCGCTGTGGGGTCGTAGGGGTTTTGGTTGGAGCCACGCCGGGGCTGGGAGCGTCGGTGGTAGATTGGTTCGCCTATGGTCATGCCATGCAGTCGGAAAAGGGCGCCCATGAGACCTTTGGCAAAGGTGATGTGCGAGGAGTCATTGCCCCTGAGAGCGCCAACAATGCCAAAGAAGGAGGCGCGCTGATCCCCACCATTGCCTTTGGTGTGCCCGGGAGTGCATCCATGGCGCTGCTTTTAGGAGCCATGACAATCCAGGGCATCACCCCCGGGTCTGAAATGCTGACTAAGCACTTGGATATCACCTACACCATGATATGGAGCATTGCCATCGCCAACATCTTTGGTACCCTGCTGTGTCTTCTCCTTACAAACCAGCTGGCGAAGATTGCCCTTGTCAGAATTCACCTGTTGACACCCATCGTGGTGGTGATGGTGGTTCTGGCAGCCTTTCAATCCACCAGACACTACGGGGACTTGTGGTCGCTTTTGATTTTTTCCTTTTTGGGCTGGTTTATGAAGCGCTTCAGCTGGCCGAGACCGCCGCTTATTCTCGGATTGGTCCTAAGCGGCATCATCGAGAACTATCTGTTTATCTCCATCAGCCGATATGGCGCCGCCTGGATCACTCGACCCATCGTATTGATCATCGGATTGTTGATCATAGGCAGCCTGTTCTACGGTTTCCGCGCTGCTCGCAGTGCTAGACAGGCTCGGACGGAGGTTGCAGATGAGGTTTAGGTTTAATCCAGGCGCGCTGTTCACCCTGTTGATTTTGCTGATTTTTTTCGGTGGCGTCTTCACGGCGCGGCAGTGGCAATTTCAAGCTCGCCTATTCCCATGGACCATTGGAATCCCGGCATTGCTCCTCTGCGTTGCTCAGCTGGCCATGGATCTGTTCCGGACCACAGAGTCAGATGATCCCGATGATGTCAGTGGCCTGATGGATTTGCCTGTAGACCGGAGTGTCCCGGTGTCGGTCGTGGTGCATCGGGCCGTAAATAGCTTTGGCTGGATAATCGGCTTCATGCTTGTCATCTGGCTTATCGGGTTCATCATCAGCGTGCCTCTTTTTGTGTTGCTTTATCTTTTGATTCAGGCTCGGGAGAAGCTCTGGGTCTCGCTTGTCTACACCGGGGCCATGCTGATTTTCCTTTTAGGGGTTTTTCATCAGGTCCTGCATATTCCATGGCCCCCAGGGGTCTTTCCGGGGCCCCAGGAAATGATCCTGGTTTGGATAGGTGGGTAACGACCGGGGTCTTATGCCCCCAAATAATCGCCTTAACTATGACTTGACAGTGAATAGTACGAGTACCTATAATGCGCTGCGATTTAGGGTTTAAGAATTTTTAATAGGAGGTACGTATATGAGGAAGAAGTATAGGGCCGCTTTAGGCATTGTTTTTACAGCGGTTTTTTTTCTGACGCTACTGGGTGGTGGGTCGTATTCGAACCCGTTTGGGGAGGTGGCCATTGCTGAGGCTGGACCGAATATCACCGTTTCACCGGCTCCGGTGCCTTATAAGAAGGGGAATGTATACATCTCAGGGTCCGGGTTCAAGCCCAAGCAGGAGCTGGGAATTCGCGTGATGATGGGGGGAGTGCTGTCGGACATTAGTTTTTTGGTAAAGCCACGGCCGATAGCTAACGAGTTTGGGGCGTTTTCCAGCGTATGGAAATTGAACCGGGAGATCCGCAGGAAGCTGCTGAAGGCCAACACGGCGTATACTATTACGATAGTGGATGAGGACGGCAACACGGTGGGGACGGCGCCGTTGGTATTTGACAAGGCCAAGAAAAAGAAAAAGAAGATGAAAAAATAGTTGATCGCTAGTGTCGGATTGATGGATTGTTTTAAATTTTCTAGTGGAGGTCGTCTATGAAGAAAATACTTAGCGCCGTTTTAAGTGTCCGAGTTACAGCGTTCATTTTTCTGATCGTGTTTGGGATATCCGCGTGTGCTCCGATGGCGGATCAATCAGCCATGGATGGTAAAAAGAAGGCTAAGCCGAAGATGGCCCAGATGGGATTGCTGAGTTGCAGCACGCCCGGTATGCAAAAGTCCTGCGTTGCCGTTTCGCCGAACCCGGTGCCATATAAGAGAAGGGTGAAGGTGCTGATTGCCGGGTCGGGGTTCAAGCCCAAGCAGGAGCTGGGAATTCGCGTGATGATGGGGGGGGTGCTATCGGACATTAGTTTTTTGGTAAAGCCACGTCCGATAGTCAACGAGTTTGGGGCATTTGGCAGTGTGTGGACCCTCAATCGCGAGATTCGCAGGAAGCTGGTGAAGGCCAACACGGCGTATACGGTTACGGTAGTAGATGAGGACGGCAATACGGTAGGTACTGCGCCGTTGGTGTTTGACAAGGCCGCGAAAAAGAAAAAGAAGAAGAAATAGAGAAATTTTCCGGAATCATCCCGATAGTTTAACAAACAAAGGAGGTTTGCGCTATGAGCAGCCGGCGACTTAAAGTCACTCTAGGGATTATGCTCTCCGCAGCAATTTTGGCATGGGCTCATGTGGCTCCAATTAGCCAGGCCGAAGCAGCAGAACCATTTAAAGGTAAGAGTATCCGTATCCTGATTGGATACCCGCCGGGTGGGGGGCATGACTTGGAGGCTCGAGTCATGGCGCGCCACCTGAGTAAGTATATTCCGGGTAAGCCCAGAATCATCGTCCAGAACATGCCTGGGGCAGGGGGCATGATTCAGGCCGCCTATGTTTACAACCTAGCCAAGCCCAATGGGTTGACCATCGGACTCTTCGGCAGCAGTCACGGCATGCAGGCCCTCCTGTTGAAGCAAGAAAGTATCAAATACAATTTGGCCAAAATGCCCGTTGTCTGGGCAATTGCAGGGGTAACAGTGGACCTCGTCCGGGATTTTCTCAATGCCAGAAAGGCCAAGGACCTTTTAAAGGTTGACCCTGACAAGATCGTGGTTGCAGGGCGTTCCAAGGGTGGATCGTCGTGCATAAGAGGTCAACTGGCCTTGAGAC
>JAZFYO010000442.1:0-3265 GCA_036443615.1 Binatia bacterium
GCGAGCCCGGGGGCAAAGACTCCGCCTAAGACAAAATACCAGACGGCAGCGGTCCAAAAGTTCGACAGCGGGATGAACAAAGAAACCAGAATCCACGACGCTACTGCTGATAGCGTGATGGAGATAAAGGAGCCTGTAATGGCATTCGAAGTCGCCAGCCCACGGCGGATCAAGATGTGGGAAATCGCAAAGGCGAAAGAGGCCTGGAGGGCATAGTACTCACTCATCCACCGCTACCCCTCTGAAGAATCGCCCAAGGTCGAGCAAAGGTACTGTGCGGTCATGTTCGTATAAACCCGAGTTGATAACCCCTTTCAAGCGTTCAATGCAAGGGCAAGGGCATGGAGTTGAGCCGACGTAGATATTGTGGTAGCGAATATAAATCGAGAGATTCATTGGGGAGGAGAGAAGCCCTATGGCAAAAGAACCTAAGTCACAGCGCTACATGTGGAGCAAGGTTTTTACTTACGATGAGTGGATGGAGTCTATAGGGATACCCATCCACAAGGGGTTCTACATAGAGGATGTAAGGACGTTAGAGCTGGAATGGTGGGAGGAGCGGCAATGTAAGGCGGCCTTTATCCAGTTGATGGGACAAGAGGGCGTCAGTTCGGCCCGGGTTACGGAAATTCCTCCAGGCAAGACTCTGCCCCCCATCAAGTTCGCCTTGGATGAACTCGTGTACGTGGCTGACGGACGTGGACTCACGACGGTCTGGCAGGCAGAGGGAAGACCCAAAAAGACCTTCGAATGGCAGAGCCACAGCTTGTTCCTGATCCCCCACAACTACTATCATCAGTTAAGCAACATGCAGGGAGACAAACCTGTCCGCCTCCTGCACTACAGCTACCTGCCTCTTGCCATGTCGGCCATTCAGGAATCGTCGTTCTTCTTTAACAATCCCTATCAATCCCCAGATTATCTATCCGAACAAGATGGACAATTTTATTCCGAAGCTAAATTGGTGCAGCCAACGAGCGGCGGGGACCCCTTTCTGGGGCTGCGCGCGTTCTGGTACGGCAACTTTTTTCCCGATATGAGGGTCTGGGATAAGCTCGATGCCAACGCCAAGAGGGGGGCCGGTGGTAGAAGCGTATTTATCCAGTTCCCGAACTCGGAGCTGTCCGCTCACATGTCGGTCTTCGCAGCTCAGACCTATAAAAAGGCCCATCGGCACGGTCCTGGCCGCGTCATTATCATCCCTGCGGGCGACGGCTACTCGATCATGTGGGAAGAGGGAAAGGAAAAGATCGTAGTCCCCTGGCACGAATGCAGTCTATTCGTGCCCCCGAACAAGTGGTTTCATCAGCACTTCAACGCAGGGGGCAGCCCTGCCAGGTACCTGGCGCTCCATCCGCCCATGCAGTTTCACGGTCACGCCGAAAAAGTCGAAGACCGGATGAAAGACCAAATTGAATATCCCGACGAGGACTCATGGATCCGGCAGAAGTTCGAAGAGGAACTGAAGAAGAGAGGGGTCCAGAGCCTGATGCCCGATGAGGCTTACACCAACAGCGACTACGAGTGGTCGAAGGGCATGGGTAAACAGTAGAAACCCACCTCTAGACCTTTAGACCTTCCTGATTAATTTTCACGAGGCAACTTCATGCACGAGGACGACGACCATCCAGAGCATTTTCACGTCGAACCGGACAGCATCATAACGGATATCGAAGGCCTGGAGATGTTCTCGCTCAAAAGCGTGGGCATCGATATCGGCTCTTCGACATCCCATCTCGTCTTTTCACATCTGACACTGAGAAGGGAAGGCGCAGCCCTGTCCGGCCGCTTTAAGGTCACCGACCGGGAAATTCTCTACCGCTCTCCGATTCTGCTCACGCCATACAGCTCAGGAACGTTGATCGACACGGACAAGGTCAAGGACTTTATCCATGAATCGTATCGCACCGCCGGATTTACTCACGATGACATTGATACCGGAGCGGTCGTGATCACCGGTGAGGCCCTGAACAAAGAGAATTCGAAGCCGATCCTGGAATATTTTGCGAAAGATTCAGGGAAGTTCATCTGCGCCTCTGCCGGACCCAATCATGAGGCGCTGCTTGCGGCCTATGGGTGCGGGGCCGTGGATCTATCCAAGGTCGAGAAGGCGAATATTTTGAACGTCGATGCAGGGGGCGGGACAACCAAATTTTCCCTTATCCAGGATGGGGTGGTAAGTCAAACTGCCGCTATCAACGTGGGGGCCCGGCTTATCGCCTTTGACAAGGACGGGACTGTGACGCGAGTCGAAACGCCCGCGAAATTCATAATGAAGGAGCTGGGACACACGGTTGAGCTGGGAAAGAAATTAACCGACAAGGAAAAAGAGGGGTTTGCCGCACTTATGGCGAAGTACATCTTTGAGGTCATTGAGGGAGGCCCTTCCTCGCAGCTGGCGAAAAAGCTCATGATCACCGATCCGATCAAAGACTACCAGGGTATAAAGCAGATCGACTGCATTGTCTTTTCGGGAGGGGTCTCGGAATATATCTACGACCACGACAAGACCTCGTATGGCGACGTCGGCCCGTCTCTGGGTAAATGCATCCGAGGCCACCTGGACAGAATCGGTAGGAAGAATCTTCTACGAGTGCCCACAGAAGGAATCCGTGCCACGGTGATTGGCGCCGGGGAGTACACTATACAGGCAAGCGGAAACACCAGCTACATCTCTAACATCGAGGCCACACCTGTTTTCGGCCTCAAGGTCATTCGGGTTTTCATAGGTCAGGACGACTCGGCAGAAGAATCGATGAATAGGGCGCTAACAAAATTCGACCTGCCCTGCTTTACCTCAGGACTTGCGCTTGCACTCTCCCTCAACGGCCAGCCGGATTACCAAATGATAAAAAAGGTTGCTGATGGTATCGCGGCGCTTTTAAAAAAATCCGATGACCCTAGTGCGCCCCTGTTCCTGGTCCTGGACATCGACGTGGCGAAGTCACTGGGCAGCATACTCAAAGAAGAGCTGAAGGTGAAGCGAGATATTATCGCAGTGGACGGGATCGATGTGGGTGATCTGGACTTCATCGATATCGGCCGTCCGATGGGTATCACAGAAGTGATTCCCGTCACGATTAGATCCTTCATGTTTCCGACAAGCAGGTTGGGATAGGGAACCGCGAATGCGTCCCCAATCAAGTTATATCGAACACGGGGTTTGAATCCCCGTGTTCGACCAATGGGGAGAGCTGCCGCTTCTCCCCTTTGGAAACCCCATCGGCTTTGTGCCCGCCTCAAGAGGCGGGGTTAACCTCAATTC
>JAZFYO010000443.1:0-4711 GCA_036443615.1 Binatia bacterium
GGTAAGAGCTGGAAGAGACAGGACATTGAGGCACCGCGGCTGTACGATATGACCATTACTGGTAAAAACTCAGGCTGGGCCGTGGGTGATGGCGGAGCTTTCTTTAAGTATGATGGTAATACCTTCACAAAGGTGAATGTGAAGGGGTCGTTTTTCCGCATGAGAGGTGTGGGATGTTCCTCCAAGAGCAACTGTTGGGCAGGGGGGGATGCCGGGGCTGCGTTCAAATATGATGGCTCGTCATGGACGAAAGTAAAGATGGGGACGTTTGAGCGGTTTAACCGGGTAAGGTTTGGCCACGGACAAGGGTTCATGGTAGGTAATAAGGCGCTCATCTATAAGTTCACCGGGAAGATGATGTAAGGTTGACGACCGGAAGGACAAGTCTTTCAAGGGGAGAGGCCGGTTGAGGCCTCTCCCCTTGTTGCTGCAACAGCCAATTGCCATTTTGTTACCCGCAGGGTCTACCTACGAAAACTTCGTGTACCGGTGAGGAGTAGGAAATGGAATATTTTACTCTGGTCGACGGGTTGAGGATTCGTTACCTGGAGCGGGGAACCGGTCCGGCCGTCGTTATGCTCCACGGCGCGTCGTTGGGCTCTTCCGCTGACGTTTGGGAAGGGACTTTGGGCTCGTTAGCTGAAGCAGGATATCGCGGCCTGGCATATGATCAGCCGGGTTTTGGCCATTCGGACAATCCCTTAGATTATACGGTCTCTTACCGGACGGCATTTATTCTCAAGTTCATGGACGCCCTCAAGATCGAGCAGGCCTGTTTGATCGGTCACTCCCAGGCTGGAGGGATGGTAATGCGGTTGGCTTTAAAGCACCGCGCCAGAGTCAGCAAGGTTGTCGTTGTGGGGTCTGGTAGCTTGCTACCGCCTCTCCCCGAGCAGGGTGGGAAGGGACCGGCTCGTGAGGGACAGGAGGGCGGACAATCATCTCCGACACTGGAGGACACGAGAAAGATCCTTGAGGATAATCTGTTTAACAAATCGCTGATCACCCCTGAGGTTTTGGAAAAGAGGCATCGGATGAGTCTGGGAAAAAACCTTGAGGCCTTCGTCGAACGTTCGAAAGTCCGCGAGACACAAAAAGACGATGTGCCTTTATGGCAGCGCCTCAAGGAGGTGCCCGTTCCGCTTCTGCTCCTCTATGGAGCACAGGATCGTGGATCCGCCGGGAAGAGATGCGCCCTGCTCAAGGAGCGGGAGCCTGGTCTTAGAGTTGAACTCCTCGAGGACGCCCGCCACCTGGTGATGTGGGATGCCAAGGAGATATTCAGACAGAAGGTGGCGGATTTTCTTTCCGCCTGAGGAGAGATGTTTGGAAGATTTAAAAAATTATTAAAAGATGAGGGAGGAATAAAATGAGTATCAATGTCAGTACAATTCAGGTCACTGCTGAAGGCGGAAGGCCTATGGATCATCATGTTGCAGCCCCAGAGGGTGACGGGAAGAAGCCGGCGATCATCGTCGTTTTTGAGATATTTGGACTGAACGCCCATATCAAGGATGTGACGGAGAGGTTCGGGAAAGAGGGATATGTCGCCGTGGCGCCTGACCTGTACTACCGCCTGGAAAAGAGGGTTGTCCCGAACACTGATCGTGATGCGGCCTTTGCCATGAGGGGAACCCTATACGAATCAAAGATAGTCGAGGATATTAATAAGACCATCACTTATATTAAAGGCAGACCAGACGTTAACCCCAACAAGATTGGGATTGTTGGATACTGCTTTGGCGGCAGGGTTTCGTGGCTCGGGGCCTGTCATTGCCCTGGCCTTGCGGCTAGCGCTGCCTATTATGGTGGGGGAATCGCAGGAGGGGAGAGGGGTGAGAAAAGCCCCGTTGAGCCTGTGACTCTGGCCAACAAGATCAAGGTCCCTATGCACTGCGTTTGGGGCGAAGAGGACCAGACCATCCCAAAGGAGGCCAGGGATAAAGTAGAGGAAGCCCTTAAGGCAAACAAGGTCAACTACGAGTGGAACGTTTATAAAGGAGCGGGCCATGCCTTTTTCTGCGATGACCGGCCGAGTTACCACGAGGCATCTGCCAAGGATGTATGGCCCAAGACCCTGGCCTTTTTTGCGCGGCACCTTAAAAACTAACAAACATATTTGAAATTTTCCGTTGAATATTGGATTACGGAATCAGGAATAGGATCACTCTCGCGAAGACGCAAAGGACGCCAAGTACAAACAAAAGTAGAAGCTCGAAATCCGAAAATCGAAACAAATCCAAATGACAAAATTCCTAATCTTCAAAACTATCGAATTGAATAGTTTGAGATTTTGGTAATTTGAATTTGGGTATTGTTTCGAATTTCGAAATTGTAATTTCGGATTTGAATCATAATTTGTTTCGAGTTTCGATATTCGAAATTCGTATTTCAATCTTTGCGTCTTGGCGCGAGGAGAATCAGGAATCGGATGAGAGCCATCTCGCGCAAAGGCGCAAAGCACGCCAAGTTCGGAGAATGTTGAAGTCGTTCTGTTGAACATTTTATCGGTAAGAATCCAATACAGGTGCAGTATCAGTGGTTTTACAATTCCTAGGGGAAGAGAGCCTTCCGGCCGTGCGTGACGGTTTTGATAGGAGGGTGCGGTGTTGAAAACTGTAGCGCTCGATCGTGTGCGCCTTCTTGACCTCGAAGGAAAACCCACGACCCTGGGGGACTACACTCGTAGAGCGCTGTTACTCATCTTTCTCCGTCATCTTGCCTGACTAGCCTGCCAAGAGCACCTCAGAGAGGTGCAGGGGGTCAAGGAAAAATTCGCTCAACGGGGTGTTGCCATTGTAGTGGTGTCGTTTGCCGCGCCCGAACGTCTTGTCCCTTACCAACGGCATCACCGGTGGCCGTTCGTGATATTGGCTGATCCTGATCGCAGTGCCTACCGGACCTTCGACCTCCATCGGCTGCCCTGGTACCGTTTGCTCTCGCCGTCGACACTCAGACAGTATCTCGTGCTCTTGCTCAAGGGTAGAAAGATACAGAACTACGGGAAGGATGACTATTATCAAGCCGGCGGTGACTTTCTGGTTGACCGCGACGGGAAAGTCATCTTCTCGTATCGCAGTCACGACCCTTCTGATCGTCCTCCGGTTGGCCGGTTACTCGCAGAGATCGATAGGATTTGACTCATTCGGGCAATCTCATTTGCATCTCAGACGGTCGGGTCACTTTCGGGATCAGGACATAGATTTGAGGTTAACCCCGCCTCTTGAGGCGGGCACAGAGCCGATGGGGTATCCCCCGTGGAGTCGCGGTCCATTACTCCACAGGGGGGAGAAGCGGCAGCTCTCCCCTTTGGTCGAACACGGGGATTCAAACACCGTGTTTGATATAACTTGATTTCTCCAGACTCAATCTCTAAGTCATCCCTACTTGACATTGCGGTTTCCGGTGAAATAGATTCCAGAGATCTTTAGATTGGAGGTAAAAGCAGATGACGACAAAATCTTATGCAACGGTAAAGGTAGAAAAAGAAGACGGAATCACTTGGGTTATTCTGAACCGTCCAGAGAAACGCAATGCGATGAACGCGCAGCTCCATTTCGATATGCTTGACGCGATCAGCGAGCTGGAGACCGACAAAGAGACGAAGGTGCTGATATTGACTGGTGCCGGCAATAGCTGGTGCGCTGGTCAGGACCTGAGGGGCTATTTCCGCGATCTCGACGACAAGCCGGCCGAGCGGCGCCGAGCTAGCTGGGCATCTCAGGAGTGGCGCTGGCGACGACTGTATACCTTTCCGAAGCCGACCATCGCTATGGTGAATGGCTACTGCTTCGGCGGCGCCTTTACACCGCTCATCGCCTGCGACTTTGCCATCGCTGCCGAGGATGCCATCTTCGGTCTCAGCGAGGTCAACTGGGGCATCTTTCCGGGCGGACTGGTGAGTCGTGTGCTTGCAGAGTCCATGACCTATCGGGATGCAATGTACTACATCATGACGGGGGATACATTTAACGGCAGGCAGGCGGCGGACATGCGCCTGGTGACATTTGCGGTGTCGCAGGACAAGTTGCGTGATGAGACGGTCAAGCTGGCACGCAAGCTGATGGAAAAGAATCCGAATGTCCTTCGAGCTGCCAAAGAGGTCTACAAGGCCTGCAAGACCATGGACTACTGGCAGGCGGAAGAATATATGGCGGCGAAGGGAACTGCGCTTCGTGCGACCGATCCGGAAAAGAGTCGTGAGAAGGGCATGAAGCAGTTTCTCGACGACAAATCCTACCGTCCCGGATTCGGGGCCTATAACCGAAACGCCTAGGCCAACCCCTTTCGTGAGAGACAAAAAAAGTTTGGACTCTTCTCATGAGAGGAGGAGGGTTATTAGAGTCAGCGAGGTGAAGCATGACAACTGCGAGTGAGAGGGATTCTCTGCGACCTGCAGGGAACCTTCTCCGAGCACGATCGGTCGCGATTGTGGGTGCCTCTCCTAAGGGGAACTGGCCCACACTCATTTTTGAGAATCTCAAGCAGAGCGGCTATGCGGGCAAGGTCTACCCGGTTAATCCCAATTACCCTGAGCTTTGGGGAGTGCCCTGCTATCCCAAGCTTAGCGCCCTTCCCGAACCTGCTGAGCATCTCGTTCTCCTTGTGCCGACCAAGGCGGTCCTCTCCACCCTGGAAGAGGGTTCCGCGCTCGGGGCCAAGGCGGCGACCATTTACAGTGCCGGATTTGGCGAAGGTGATGACCCACAGG
>JAZFYO010000444.1:0-3295 GCA_036443615.1 Binatia bacterium
TGGCCGTGCCCGTGGTGCCCCTCATCGCCTGGGGCAGACCCTGGTACCCCCCTGACGCCATCCTCAAGGCAAAGCTCTCCTTGCTTTGGATTCTTCTCTTTCCCACCATATTGGCTTACTTCCTAAATTCCTGGGTCTTGAGCCGGGTCTCGGTATCGGTGACCGCCGTTTACATCTACCTGCAGCCCGTTCTGTCATCTGTGGCTGCCGTCATCATCCTTCGTGAGAGCTTCGGTTTAAGAGAACTACTCTGCGCCGTACTCGTCTTTGCCGGGATACACCTCGTCTCCAGGAGTCCTACAAAAACCTCCCGCGCAAGTCAGGCCTTTAAGGATATTTGTTGAAACTATCCTTGACAGAATTCAGTACATAATTTAATCTCCTTTATAAGGAGGGTATTTCATGGCTATTTCGTCCAAAGACATCGTCCCTCTTACACGGGCCAGGGCAAAACTTACCGAGCTCTGTGAAGAGGTCCGGCGGGAGCACGGCGAGAAAATTATTACGAAAAACGGTGAAAGCTGCGTTGCGTTGATTGCCGCGGAGCGTCTTGATCATTACCACCGCCTCGAGCGGGAGCACGTGCACCTCACGCTACTCGAAGAGGCAGTCCGCGGGGTCGAGGAAATTAACGCGGGCAAACTTTTAACCACAGGAAAACTCAAGGCCCGTTATGGCCGCTAGGGGCCGGCCTTTTTTCTCTGAAATTTTTGCCGCCAATCTAGATTCCCTCCGCCTGTTCTTGGAACCCAAGGGACGTTCTGCCTTCCGACGGCTCTTGAATCGCCTCTTCGACGATATCGTCCCGACTCTTTGCCGATTCCCCAAATTGGGACGTCCCTTCCTCGACCATACGGTTGGGTCTGTAGAGGCTCAGGCCTTGCTGGAGCGTCTCAAGGCTGCGCTTCGCCGAGGCGACGATCTCCGAGAGTTTGTTGTGGAAGAGTACATCATCCTTTACCTAGTCAAGCGCAACCGGCCTTATTTTCTCGCTATCAAGCATCACCGCCAATTATCCTTTGACTTTAAGCACTTCTGGCCGTAAAGAACCGGGCAGAAATATCCGGAATATGTGACAAGGGTCGCCTGAAACAAGGACACCGAATATGCAGTTGATGCAACGAGAGTCAATTAACGCGTCGTTGAATAGAGGCCTGGGGTAATGTAGGGTCCAGGGACGATGAGCGAGAAAACCTTTGTTCAAACAGATGAGCGCTACGGTTGGGTTATGGTAGCCGTGTCAGCGATTGTGATTGGGATGGGGTTTGGTATCTTGTGGTCCTTCCCGATATTCCTCAAACCCTTGGCCGCTGAGTTTGGTTGGCACCGGGGAGAAACGGCCTTCGCCTATTCTGCGGCAACTTTTCTGATCGGGGTTGTAGGAATTTTGATGGGTGACCTTGCAGACCGTTTTCGACCCGGAGAGTTGTACTGGTGGGAGTCGTCACACTTGGTGCGTCCCAACTGCTCCTAAGTTTTGTCCAGTCCCTCTGGCAGCTTTATTTCCTCTACGGCATTCTGGTGGGCGGGTTGAGCATAAGCGCTTTTTATGTGCCCCTGGTCAGCAACGTCGGATTCTGGTTCGATCGCAACAAAGGATTGGCGATCGGCCTCACTCTGGGAGGGCAGGTTGCGGGTGCTGCCTGTGTGCCTTATTTAGCTCGCTTCCTTATTTCCACTATGGGCTGGCGGGATACTTATTTGGTGCTTGGGCTCTTGGCGTGGGTGGTATTGTTTCCGCTGATCTTTCTCATACGCCAGCCACCCCGTCAGTCGGAGGCGCCCAAGTCCGCCCCGAATCAAATTAAAGGGGCCATAATGGCGCACGCGAAAGTTACTACGGTGCTCGCCTCGGCCATTATCTTTTGCTGTATATGCATGGCAATCCCACTGATCCATGCGGTATCGCGCGGCTCGGACGTGGGGATGACGGACCAAAGCGCCGCCTTCGTTCTGAGCCTACTGATGATCGGGGGTCTTGTCGGTCGGGTAGGCAGCGGCAAAATTGCAGATCTTATGGGGGGTGTGAGGACCTTGCTGCTTGCCTCCGGCATTCAGACCGTGACCATTTTCTGGTTCTCCCAGGCAAATGACCTTTATGGATTTTATTCCCTGGCCTTTCTCTTCGGGGTGGGATATGGCGGCGTGATGCCGTCGTACGCCGTCATCATCCGCGAACTGGTGCCGGCCAAAGTCTCCGGGCGGACACTGGGCATTGTGTATTGCTTTGGCAATATTGGGATGGGCCTGGGTGGTTACTTTGGCGGCTTGCTGTTCGACTTTAGCGGTGACTACATGCTGACTTTTTCTCTGGGTGTTATTTCCGGATTTATCAATCTAATATTTATCGGTTCCCTGCTGTACTATATACGCACTCGTGAACCCGGCGAGCTTGTCCCTCAGGCGGCGTATTAACGGCACGGCTGCTCTCAATCCAGTTATATCAAACACCGGGGTTTGAATCCCCGTGTTCGACCAAGGGGGAGATTTGCCGCTTCTCTCCCCTGTGGAGTGAAGCTCCCCGCGTTCCCGCGCGGGGCTTCCTGATACGGATGGCGGAACTCTCCGTAGCGTTTAGCCCTCCTTCGCTAAGGCTTCGGAGGGCTCTCCTTGCCATTCATCCCCACCCTTCCGGGCGGAACATTCTGGCGAAGGAAGTAATGGACCGCGACTACATGGGGGAAGCCCCATCGGTCCTTCGACTTTGCTCAGGATGGTGAGCTTGCCCCTTCGAGAGCCTCAGGGCCGTGAGCCAGTCGAATCGGTCGAACCACTTTGTGCCCGCCTCAAGGGGCGGGGTTTACATTAAATAAATCTTTGGAATGGCGGCAAAGAAGGCGTGATAATCCAGCGAGGCTCAACGCCTAGAGCCTTTATCCTAATATGGAAAATCGAAAGTTGGGTCATCTTGACGTGCCGGTGATTGGCTTGGGAACTGCCAGGACATTTGATGTCGAGGCACCTGCCGAGATCGCGCTTCGCCAACAGGTCATGGACGAATGTGTGCACCATCGTACGACGTTTATCGATTCGTCACCCATGTATGGCCGAAGTGAGCGGGTCATTGGTCTGACCACGGACGGACGGCGCGACAAGTTTCAATTTGCCACCAAGGTCTGGTGTAGCGGGAAAACGCAAGGCGAGGCGCAGATCGCCGAGTCGTTTCGACTCTTCAAGACGGACTATGTTGAATTGTTTCAGATTCACAACCTGGTCGATTGGAAAAGTCACCTGGGTACGCTTGAACGCCTGCGCGACCAGGGCAAGATCGGTCTCATCGGCATTACCCACTACC
>JAZFYO010000445.1:0-2549 GCA_036443615.1 Binatia bacterium
CTTCAAATCGACGGTATTCGTCGTCTTCTTCACCGGCCTGTGGCCCACCCTGTTCAACACCCAGGCGGGCATCTTGAGCCTAGAGGCCCAGTATACCGATGTGGCGAAGGTCTACCTCGCTGACCGCTCCTTTTACATTCGCCACGTGGTACTGCCCGGTTCCCTTCCTTTTATCCTGACGGGTCTCCGGCTCACATACGGGGTGGGGTGGCGTGTGATCGTGGGCGCAGAACTCATTTCCTCTATTACCGGACTGGGATTCATGCTCGACGACGCCCGATGGCAACTGCGTCCCGACATCCTGGTGATGGGCATGGGGGTGATCGCGGTCATCGGTTGGTCGGTGGACCGTTATTTCTTCGGCACGCTGGAGCGGGCGACCCTGCAGAAGTGGGGCATGCAGTCCCGTACGGTCTAGAGGTTCTATTCAGCATTCGCTGTTATGAACCACGGCCCGTATGTCCTGAAAGGCACAAGAGCCGGGCGATGATTGCCCTCGATCCCCGCCGGACGGTCCTGGTCGCAATCGACATGCACCGGGGCCATCTGGATCCCGCAGTCGCTACGCTGCCGCTCTCGCCCAAGCGGTGTGCGCCACTGATCGAGCGGGCCACCAGGCTCTTCCAATAGCTCCGTGCCATCGGAATACCCATCATCCACGTGATGACCGAGTACCGGTCAGGGGAAGTAAACCCCAAATAGAAAGGAAAAGAAATCGTGAAGAATCCTAAGTTTGTCGATATCGACGGCATCAAAACACGGTATTTTGAAGACGGAAAAGGGGAGCCGCTAGTCCTCTTCCATGGTGGGAATTTTGGCGATAGCGACAACGTTGATCTTGCCAATAATTGGGATCGCAACTGGCCTTGGTTTGCCAAGTCGTTTCACGTCTATGCCCCCGACAAGCTCGGGCAGGGGTTCACCGAGCTTCCAAAGAACGACGATGAATACACAATGGCGTCCGTAGTCCTGCATGCCTACCATTTCATTCAAAAAATGGGGCTGAAGAAGGTCCACCTGGTCGGCCACTCGCGCGGCGGCTATCTCGTCACCCGGCTGATGCTCGAGCATCCGGAGCTGGTCAGCACGACGGTCATTGTCGATAGCTCCACCATGGCACCGGGTGAGAACCCAGGCAGTCAACAAGACCGCGCTAAAGGGCGCCGAGCGAAGCTTCTGGCAGATGCACCGAAACCTTTCCTTTCGAAAGAGAGCATCCGTTGGGTCACAGAGGCCTTTTCTTATTCTGGAGAACACATAACGGATGAATGGGTTGATATTAGGCATCAAGTAGGCATGCTGCCAAAAACCGTTGAGGCAGTAGAAAAGATGTCGAAACTCTTTTCAGCCGTACTACTTCCCCACCTTGCCCAGCAGAAAGAGGAGACACTTGGATGGATTAAAGAGGGACGGCTTAAGACCCCGACCCTGCTCGTCTGGGGCCAGAACGATCCATCGGCTGTTGTTTCCGGGGGACTGGCCCTCTTTGAATTGGTAAGTGCAAGCACAGAACGAGCGCAGATGCACATCTTCAATCAGGCCGGACATTACTGTTATCGTGAGCATCCAGAAGATTTCGCTCGAGTTGTAACGAGCTTCATACAGGGCGGCAGCAGGTCCTGAGCCTCCTGCCAAGCTTCCCGGAAATTAATTTGGCCCGCACAGAATCTGAAACAAAGAGGGAGAAGGTTTCAGTGAAGAACGAAAAGTTCACAGACGTTGATGGGATCAGGACGAGGTACTTTGACGAGGGAGCAGGAGAGGCAATGGTTCTCTTTCACGGCGGTAGTTTCGGTCAACAGGACAATGTAGATTGCGCCGAAAAGTGGGATCTGAACTGGGATGGTTTTGCAGAGTCCTTTCATGTTTACGCAGTTGACAAGCTCGGCCAGGGATTTACCGATAATCCAAAGAGCGACGATTATACAATTCGGGTAGTAGTCCAGCATGCGTATGGGTTTATCAATGTGATGGGCCTCAAAAGGGTCCACCTGGGGGCCCTCGCACCTCATCTACTGGGCCAAGATCGGCTTTGAGAAATGGTGGCTGTGGCGGTATTTCTAAATCGTTACACACACAAGGCTATGAAACAGACCCCCTCATCTGCCCCAAATGCCGGGCGAAATGGGTATCATCAGTTTTATTGACCAGGCCGAGGTCATTATTCACGCCAAACGCAATTCAATAGCTCTTTAATTACGTCCTGGTAGTCTAAAACGGAGCAAACCCATGCCCAGAGGGGCTCTAAGCCCAATCAGAAATGACTCATTTTCGCCTCTGTCGAATTGGTGATTAAAAGAGGGGCGCCAAGGCAGTTAGACTATAGCGGCGCAGTTTTCCTTACCTTCCACAAGGCTATTTTTGGCTGATCTGCCTCTATAATATTAGACTACAATCTTCCCTTGACACCTTCCCATGATGGGCAAGAGAATACAGCTCATCTATGACCAAGTACCTCTACCGCACCTGCCCAAAGTGTAAAGACTACCTGGGTGTCGTTATACCTGAACCACCAGAACCAGTGAAGGAGGTCCCGATTGACGCCCGTT
>JAZFYO010000446.1:0-3519 GCA_036443615.1 Binatia bacterium
ATCGAAAGAGCACTTGTTGAATACGCCTTAGATAAAGAATTTCCCTTCTACATTGCAATGGAACGGATTGAACAGCTGAAGGAAATCGAGAATCGGAGGCTCCAAGAAGTCAGGGATAGTGAGGACAGAAAAAGGAATCTTCGCCAGAGGGTAGCGGATCATTTAGTGGTTTTTGCTTCAGGCATTGCTTCAGGCATCCTGCTTCTGTTGATTAGTCAGTGGATTGCTTGCTAACCAGCACCATGGCGGGGGACTCAGACCCCTCTGAACAGCTCAGAAAGGGAGATTTTCAGGGCCTCAGCAATCTTTTCGATGTTGATTAGGGAAACGTTTCGCTCTCCCCGCTCAATCCCGCCAATGTAATCCTTTGGATGTGTGCTTCGTTGTTTGCTGAGAGCGATCTTTCCGACTCCCTTTAGTTCCGTCTCAGATGTCTCTTCCAGTGCTGGTGCGCTGCCTGATGGCTGATCCCTAATATCTGGCTATTAATAATCTGCCTAAATGTTTTCCCTCGCTCTCGCATTCGCACCACTACCTCTCTCCTCTCAGATGGTAATGGCCCCCTCTTCATTGGAATGCCATGGCTTCTAGCCCAATTCGGCAAGCCGTGTGTGCGTTGCGACTGCATGGGGGATTATGGGTCAATGCTCCGGGAGGATGAGCCCGACAACCCGGATAACCCGAAGTACCCAAGGCATCGATGCAGTAATTACTGTACCCGTCAGTGCTGTCTCTGTCATCAGCCGGGGCACGGATAATCAGGGTGATGGCCGACGCCGAGGGCGGATCCAAGACGGGAGTTTCACAAATTTTTCCCCCTCAATATTCGAATTGCAGAGCGGATAAAAACTATCCAAAGAAGCCCCACGGCCACCATCACAAGGAAGTTAATGCCCCGAGGAAGACTCATTATCAACATCACAACGGGGGGAATCAAGACGACGCAAAGGACCAGTACTACCACTGCCAATACTTTCATACCGGGAGGGTGAGATCGCTTGCGAGACATGAGTCACCCTTCAAAGTGGCGCTGACGGTCTCCTATTTGTTCTTGCTCAGTTAGAGGTGCGCCTACCCCAATCGTAGCACCGATGGGGCAGGATATGATTAACATCGGCCAAGAGCCAGAATGCTGCGGAAGGAATGAAGTGCGCTGCGGGTCCACTACTCCTTCGCTGAGTAGTTAGGAGATGATCCCTCACTGCCCGGCATGAAAGGCTGCCTGTGGAAGTCTCCCTTGGATGGTGATATCCTACTCAGAACAACTCCCCATCGAAGGAGGACTTTTCAATGAGATCCCACCTCAGGGTCTTAGCCCTATTATCTCTGAGTGTCGCCTTCACCATGTGTGCTCCAGCGCCTGAAGAGGAGGAGCCTGAGGCTCAAGCTATGGTCGAAGCTGACCTGGAAATGATCAGCGATCTGCGGGAGGTGTATGCAGCTGCGGTCAACGCCGGGGATGTGGACCGCCTCACGGATTCCTTCACTGAAGACGCGGTGGTGATGCCGCCGAACGAGCCAGTCGTCACCGGGTACGAGGCAATTGAGTTATGGTTTCAGGCTAACTTCGAGGAGTTCACCGCCGAGCTTACGGTTTCCTCAGAGGAGGTGGAGGTGGTCGATGAGTGGGCTTTCGACCGTGGCACTTACACGCTTACCCTCACCCCTAAGGCTGAAGGGGAGCCAATCGAGGATAACGGCAAGTACATCGATATCCTGCAGAAGCAGCCTGACGGCTCCTGGAAGTATACCCGCACCATCTGGAACAGCGACAGGCCGCTTCCTGCTGGCACGGAAGAGGCCCCAAGCGGCCAATAAGCGTCCTTAGGAGACAATGGAACAGATACTTCTGGCCCATGGGTCGCGATGCTGTTCCGATTGTCGAGACTATCTTTGGTTTGCAACGGAATCTTCAAGTTCCGTGTTCGGCTTTCACTGGCCAAGGTCGAGGAGATGCGTCACTCGGCGAGGAATTTCTTTGCCTTCTTTGTTCTTAATCGAGGGGACACTGTATAGTTCTTTTTCTAATGTTAGATGTTTTTGAGTGGCACAAAGGAGGGAATCCATGAGAGGGCGGATCGTTATTTTCGTCACTCCTGCCATTTTAGCCCTCGGACTCCTCTTGTACGGCTGGTACTCCGGGCTAGATGTGTGGTCCGGATTATCGAAGTTTCTTATCCCTCTCGCGTTTGCATTGCTCGCGGTGTCCGTTGCTTCTCTGTTGATGTTGTACTTGGATAGCGGGGCTGCGAAGATCTCAGCAGAAACCGCGAGACACGATGCAATGCTTAACACGTTAGACGAGGAACTATCTGAGCTAAAACAGAATTTGGGGGGAATCTGGCAAGAAACTTTTGCCTTAACAGCCGACGAGAGGAAAACCTTTGTCGATCTTCTCAAAGCTAAAATTGAATCAATCCCCTCGGCCAATTTGTTGGAAGCTATTGAGTCTACTAGACTGTCACAAGGTGCTCTCGTGTAAAAGCTCTTGAGGACACTTTCAGACTGATCCTAGACCGGCTGGCCGGCGAGGTATCTGCCCTTAGCCGCAGAGGTAATCTTAATTCGGTTCTCGGTATCATTACGAGTGTGGCCGGCCTCGTACTGCTAGGTTACGTCGTCTTTCAGGCGCGGTTCTCCGCCAACAATCTAGTGAGCGTAGCTTCGTACTACGTACCGAGGCTCTCTCTAGTTCTCTTTATTGAGCTGTTCGCATACTTCTTTCTAAATCTGTACAAGTCGAGCTTGTCTGAGGTTAAATACTTTCAGAATGAAATGACCAACATCGAGGTCAGGTTCACGGCCCTTGGTGTTGCGCTGGAGGCTGGTGATGATGAACTGGTTCGAGAAGTAACGGCTGAGCTGGCGAAGACTGAGCGGAACTTCATTTCTGGGCAAGGGCTAGACGACTGTAGAATAGCGGATGGCTTCAGAAAAGATGGATGTTTTGAGAAAAACCATCCCCTGAAGCACGTTCCTCCTGAGTCCTTTCAATTCCAGGTCCACCGATTAATCCTCCCGATTAAGGTACTAGAGCACGAGGTAGTACTAATCTCTTGGACAGGTGTAAGTTACGCGTTATGGTGCTGTCACACCGTCGGTTTGATGTTCTGCTTAAGGCGGAACAGATTGGTCGGATCGTATTTGTTTTTCAACTCCACGAGTGGCTCATAGTTAGCGCCATAGGCGGATGAAGCGAAAGAACAAGATGGCACATTGGCAGCGTTAGAAGTATTTGCGAAAGGCCGTCAAGTCCCCTTACCTAAACATAATCAAATAGTCCTCTTTAGAGCCTTAACCCAGCGCAAGGGCGGGGAGTTGGTGAAAACTGACTCGCTTTTTATATGTTAAGCAAGTTGTTGAAAAATCAGGGACTTGTGGGACAAGTACTGTGGGGCGTCAGGGGTGTTTGTGTTTGGGAGCCTGAACTACAAACCGATTAACAGCAGTACCGAAATAGCTATCATAGTCAAAACGAGTACGATTATCCTTGCCCATCTCTTTAATTCTTGATCCATA
>JAZFYO010000447.1:0-7743 GCA_036443615.1 Binatia bacterium
CTACCTTGAGGAGCTTGGGCGGGTCGTCTGTAGAGGAGCCCGGGCCGGTGGCCCCGATCTTGATCGGTCGCTTGGAGGCATACCAGTCTTTAACGTTCTTGATGCCGCTCGCCTTGGTGAGGGCGCAAACGCTACTATCTGGCGTGGGCACGCCAACCCAGTTGAACTTCCGGCCCTCGAATTTGATCGCCTTCTCCCCCAAGACCTCCCGGAGGAGCAGACCACCCATCCAGTTGCCGATAACCGTTCCCTCGCGTTTTGCCCGGTTGTATATATAGTTGGCTGCGATGAGGCTTCCGGAGCCTGTCCGGTTTTGCACGACAATACCCGGGTTACAGGGGTTGTGCTTGCTGATATGGCGCGCGATCAGCCGGGTGTAAGTGTCAAATCCGCCGCCAGCCGAAAAGCCTACGACAAAGGTGATGGTCTTTCCTTTGTAGAATTGTGCTTCCGCAGCGGTGGACCCCAGACCAGCCAAAAGGCTGATCCCTAGGATAGTTGCTGTAAGCAACTTGAGTTTGTTAACCATAATTTCCTCCTTGTGCTATGTTATTTTTCTGCAATCAACTAAAATCTATTTCGCAAAAGGGCAATACCAGGATGGCCCCACTGAGAAGGCGAAGAATATTAAAGCTTGCCTAACATGTCAAGAGGGTAGTTTAAGTGGTTGATTTGCCTCTTCTTATCGGCTACGATTCGAACGACTGTTCGAAAAATAATATTTTATAATTAAAGGAGTATCCATGGCAGCAATAACCACCTTTGATGATTGGATTGCCTGTTTTCGTGAATGGCAAAAGGACATTGGTTACGACCCGTCCCTGTTAGGAGACTATAAATTTGAAACCAAGCTCGGCGAGCTTCACAGTTCGGAGATTCAGTTTGGGGATTTCAAGGGTCGGCCAAAATGGAATAGGGTAGGGCAGATCCCGAACCAGTCGGTTCGTGACGCATTGTTGAACCTCATCGTCTATCAGGGGGATACGGAGTTTGCCTCCGTGGAACAGCAGAAAAATCTGTTGGACGCCGCTCCAACCGATTACGATCTCCAGGCCTTGACTCGGGTCAACAGCGACGAGATGCGCCATGGATGGCAAATGTGCTATCTTCTTGTGGACTATTTCGGCGACTCGGGGAAGCTGGAGGCGCAGAAGCTCTTGGAGCGCAGGGCGGGGAAAGGCAACCGGCTTTTAGGTTCCTTTAACGAGCCGGTCAACAACTGGCTGGATTTTTTTACCTACACCCAATTCGTCGATCGCGACGGGAAATTCCAGCTCACCATGCTGAGCCATTCCGCCTTCGCCCCCCTGGCACGGAGCGTGACCGCTATGCTGAAAGAGGAGTTCTTCCACATGTTTACCGGGAATACTGGCCTCACGCGCGTCGTCAGAGCAGGCAAGATCCCCATTCCGATCATCCAGAAATACTTTAACAAGTGGCTCTCTACGGCTTACGATCTCTTTGGCACCGATCACTCTTCCTCCGCTGAGTGGACTTACGTTTGGGGGTTGAAGGGGCGCTACGATGAGGACCAAAACAAGGAAGAGGCTGACAAGGAAAAACTCAACGAGATGGCCCGAGGCCACTATCTAAAGGAATGCCAGGGGTTGGTGGATAACTTGAACAAGTTCATCCCGGAGGGCCAGACCAAGCTCACGATCCCGGATCTGAAATTCCATCGGTCGATCGGGAATGACGCTGGCAAACTCTACAGCAGGGATGGACGATTGCTATCCGAAGAGGAGTACCGGAAGCATCTCGCTGAGGTGCTTCCTACCGCGCAGGACGAACGCATCCTCAACGAGATCTTTAAGCAAAAAGATTGGGTCCTGCAGATGAATTAGTCCCTAACCAAACATATTTGAAATTTTCCGTTGAATTGGGGTTTAGGGAATCGGATAAACGATGACTCGCCCTGTGGAATAGCGCTCCGGGCGAACAACCTGACCTCGGTCGAGTCGGTATTCAGCGGGGCTTGCCCCGTGAAATAATGCCGTGAATGAAAAGATAACGCTTCTGTGGAAAGGTCATTCCACGGGGCGAGCCGCAAAGGCGCAAAGGACGCCAAGTTCGGAGAAATAGGAAAATATTTTTCTTTGCGGTCTTGGCGTCTTGGCGCGAAAAACTTTGTTGATGTCGTTCTGTTGAACATTTTATCGGTAAGAATCTAGAATTTCCTCTTGGTCTCGGCGACTTACCGGGAAGGAGAGATCAAGTGAAACGCATCTGCCTAGTCTGTCAGAATGTCGATTGCAAGAGTCGAGGTTCTGAAGAGATCATGAGAGAGCTGGATAGCCGCGTCGCTGCCAAGAATCTAAGCGACGTGGAGGTCCGACCCTACATGTGCTTTGGGGCCTGTCAGGAGGGTCCGAACATTGTCCTCTACCCGGAAAAGAGCTGGTACGCAGAGGTAAAAGTGGAGGACCTCAATGATATCGTGGACCACCTCTGCGGCGGACCCGATGTAAAGCGGCTCGACAAGATCGACCCTTCTCTTAAAGATCTGATCTATCAGCTCCTAGACACAGGGATGTTTTAGCGAAGTTATGGAAGGAATACTCTTTCCGCGGGGGGTGGTGGAGGGGAGAGAGGGCCTAAAGGAGTACCGGGCGCGAGGGGGATACAGGGCCTTGGAAAAGGCCCTGGGGGTGCGTAATCCTGAGGCGATTGTCCAAGAAGTCAGCGAGTCGGGTCTTAGAGGTCGAGGGGGTGCGGGATTCCCGTCGGGGAAAAAATTGGCCCTCACTCGCGAGTGCGCCGAACAGCCGCACTATGTGGTGCTCAACGGGGGAGAGGATGAACCGGGTAGCAAGAAAGACCGCCTCCTCATGGAAAACCTGCCGCATCTCGTCCTCGAGGGGTTGATTCTGGCCGCTTATGCCGTAGGCGCTCCCAAGGCTTATCTCTACATCAACCGAGAATACCGAGCTGCGACCCAGAGCATGACCGATGGTTTGGCTGAGGCCAAGGAGGCCGGCTACTGGGGAGAGCATCTGCTGGGCTGCGATTATAGCCTGGAGATCTTGCTTACCCCTGCTCCTCCCGATTATGTTGCCGGCGAAGATACGGCTGCACTGGAGGTCATCGAAGGAAAGGAGCCTCTTCCCCGGCAGAAGCCTCCCTTTCCCGCGGCCGCCGGACTATTCGCCAAGCCCACTGCCGTCAACAATGTTGAGACCCTAGCCAACTTCCCTCCCATTATTGCAAAGGGGGCAAAGTGGTTCCGAACGATTGGCACAAAAGAGAGTCCGGGGACGATGATATTCTCATTGAACGAAGAGGTGAATCGGCCGGGGATTTACGAGCTCCCGTTCGGGACCCCGTTGCGATTTTTGATTCAAGAATGTGGGGGTGGAGTCAAGGGAGGCAAGGCCCTTAAGGCTATTCTCCCGGGGGGGCCATCGTCAGCATTTCTGCCGCCGGCTAAGATCGATATCTCCCTTGATCACCAGTCTGTAAGAGAGGCGGGCTCCTCCATAGGCTGTGGTGTCGTCCGCCTTATCACCGAAGGGGAGTGCATGGTTGAGGAAACCCTTCACATCGCGGAGTTTTTCTCCCGCGAGTCCTGTGGGCAATGCCCTGCCTGTCGTATGGAAACCAATATGCTGGCCGCCATGCTAAAAAAGGTTCAGCAAGGGCAAGGGGGAGAGCCGCTATTAGAGCAGTTCAGCAAGGTGATCGGCTTTAATAAAGGGAAGGGCTTCTGCAACTTGATTAATATGCCAGGACCTCCCATTGAAAGTGCGGTGAAATTCTTCCGTGCCGATTTCGAATCTCACCTTGCCACCGGGCAGTGTCCTAAAGATTAGCTCAGATTCAAAAATTTCTTTGGGACATTAAAGACCTTGTCTCCTTTTTTAACGAGACAGGTCTCCCCTATCCATTCCTTCAGGACCTGGACATCCTCCCCGGCTGAAAAGGAGACCTCTACAACTTCGACATTGATATTACCCTGGTATTTTAGCGTGAAGGCCTCTTTAACCGTTGCCACAATTTTTTCCCCGTCTAAGCTTCAATCGAATCACCCTTAGGTATAATAATTAACTGTTTACGTAACCGTTAACAACATCAAGATCCCTTATCCCAACTCCCCTTCTGGGTAGGATAGCGAAGGGCGGCCTGCAGGCGCTTGAGAAAGATATGCCGGGGAATCTCTTTCGCCCCCAACCTGATGAGATGCTCAGTGGTCACCTGGGCGTCAACCATATGAAAACCCCAGGTCATAAACTGCTGAACCAGGGTTGCCAAAGCCACCTTGGAGGCATTCGTTTGGGTGAAAAACATCGATTCGCCAAAAAAGCACCTGCCCAAGGAGATCCCATAGATCCCGCCCACCACCTCGCCGTCGAGCCAGCTCTCCGCTGAATGGGCGAATCCCATTTGGTGGAGGCGGATATAGGCATCCATCATTTCAGGGGTAATCCAGGTTCCATGCTGCCCCTCTCGGGGGGTCGCTGCACAACCTCGGATCACCTCGACAAAGGCCCTGTCGAAGGTAACCTTGAATATTCCCTTTTTAAGAGTTTGACTCAGTCGTCTGGAGATGTGGAATTCTCCGGGTTCAAGGATGATTCGCGGATCGGGAGACCACCAAAGAATAGGCTGCCCTTCCGAATACCACGGAAAGATCCCCAACCGATAGGCCAGGAGCAGTCGTTCAGCACTTAGGTCGCCGCCCACGGCCAGCAACCCGTCGGGTTCGGCATGATCCGGCGGGGGAAAGACAATCTCAGCTATCAATTGGTAAACAGGCATCTAACCCTGGCAAATCTACCAAACTAATTTGCCACTGACTACCAGGGAAAAAATGAACTTCCAAAAGGGTCTCCTTTTACCTTGAGCGGCAGGTTCCCTCTGTGGCTTCATTATCACATCTCATATACACTTTCTATTTGTCGATCAAATCATTATGGGCGATACTTTCTTGCCGCGGCTGGTCAACGGGCCCTTTGACGATCCGGCCCTTTTCGTGGGATTTCGGTACGAGAGAAGGGCCTTGCTCTTTGACCTCGGTCATATCGAGAGTCTCACGACTCGTGAGATTCTCAAGCTCACGGACGTTTTTGTCTCTCACACCCACATGGATCACTTCATCGGGTTTGACACTCTGCTGCGCTGCTCGCTCAACAGGAAAAGCAAGATAAGGATCTTCGGGCCCAAGGGGATCATCGAAAACATAAAGGGGAAGTTAGCCGGCTACACATGGAATCTAATCGAGGACTACCCTTTGAGTATCGCCGTTTATGAAATTGACCAGGAACAGCAAAAAGCCGTCCACTTCCATGCCGCCAACAGATTCCAGGCCGAGAGCGAGCCATCATCTCCCTTTAACGGAGTCCTTTTAGATGAGCCGTTCTTCACCGTCGCGGCAACCATATTGGATCACCGTATCCCTTGCCTTGCATTTTGCCTGAAGGAGAAAAATCGACTGAATATCAGACCAGATCGCCTGGAGATTATGGGGCTTAAAAGCGGGCCTTGGCTTGACGATCTAAAGAAAATGATCAGGGAGAAGGCGGCGGGAGCAACCCGGCTGGAGATACCGGATGGAGACGGACGGGGAAAAAAGAATCTCACCCTTGACGAATGGCGCGAGGCTTTGGTCCTTGAGGCCGATGGTCAAAAGATCGCTTATGTCGTTGATTGCCTTTATAGCCCGAGCAACGTTGAGCGAATTATCTCGTTGGCTCGAAACGCGGATCTATTTTATTGTGAGGCGACCTTTTCGGAAGAGGACGAGACCAGGGCAACGGAGAGCTATCACCTGACCGCCAAACAGGCTGGCACCCTCGCCCGATTGGCACAGGCAATGAATTTCGTCCCTTTCCACTTTTCTCCTCGCTATGAAGCGGAGCCGAATCGCCTCTGGGAGGAGGCGATGGAGGCGTTTGCAATACCTGAGGGCGACGTAATATCCTGAGGCTTCAGTAAACCCCAATTTACGGACTTACGTCCGGAGCTTTGGGGCGCTGGCCCCGGGGAGTAAAGGACCGCGACTCCACGGGGGGAGTTCAGAACATTCACCCCGTGAAATAGCGTCTAGCGGAGTCTTTAAGGTTTTGACGTAGGAGATTATTTCACGGGGTAAATAATCAGGGGAAGGAGCTATGTTTAAGAGAATCGACCACGTGGCCTTGCATATAAGCGACCTTGATCGGTCAGTTGATTTTTACGAGGCGCACTTCGGCTTTAAAAAGTACTTTCAACATGCGGGGTCGGGGGGGTTGCAGATCGCTTATCTTAAGCTCGGGGACACTGTCCTCGAGCTGACGCACAGGTCTGACGGCTCGATGAAAGGGTTCCACTTTTGTCTGGAGACGGATAGTTTTGAAACGGCGGTGGCAGAGCTGCAGAAGAAGGGAGTGGAAATGGCGCGCGCGCCACACGACACCGCCGCCCGAGAGCCCAGGGAGAAGGGCTGGCGTAGGGTTGTCTTTTGCGGGCCCGATGGTGAGCAGATTGAGCTTAGGGGATGAAAAGTAAAAGAGGGATTTAAGAGATGTCTGAGAGGGAAACACCCACCGTACAAGTAAGTTGCCCGTGCTGTGGGGCGACTCTCACGATTGATGCCTCATTGCCTGCGGTTTTGGACCACAAGCTGCCCGCCAAGCCGCATGCGCTCCGCCACCTGAAAGATGCGACCAAGGTCCTGCAGGATGAGGCAAGTCGACGTGATGAAAAGGTTCGGCATATCCGTGAGGCGGAAAAGGACAAGAGCAAGGTCTTGGAGCGAAAATTTCAGGAGCTCTTGAAGAAAGCCAAGCAGGAACCTATTCAGAAACCGCTAAAAGATATCGACCTGGACTAGATCACTGCTGTCAGCCATCAGCCAACAGCGGTCAGCGAAAAGAAATAATTATTTGCTCCCGGAAGGTTTTACCCCTGGGTCTTTCTCTTGAGGTTGATGAGTTCGATCTTATAACCATTTGGGTCTTCGACGAAGGCGATTTCGGAGCCCCCATGTTTCATCGGACCCGGTTCGCGGACAACCTTTCCTCCCTTGCTTCGAAGCGCCTCACAGGTCTGGTAGATATCATCGACCCCGACCGCAAGATGGCCAAAGCCATTTCCAAGGTCGTATTGATGGGTGTCCCAGTTGTAGGTAAGCTCGACCACACTTTCCTCGGACTCAGAACCAAAACCAACAAAGGCGTTGGTGAAGCGTCCTGACGGAAAGTCTTTTTTTCTAAGCAGCTTCATTCCCAAGAGATCGCAATAAAATTTGATGGATTCCTCCAAATCGTTGACACGTATCATGGTATGGAGAAGCCTCATGTTGACCTCCCTGTGGCAGTTATTATTTACGGGATTTAGCTTATAACGACGCCGGATGATGGTGCAAGCGTTTCGCGGACCCTCGTCCAAAGGTGTCGGAAAATGTCCTTCGCAACCTTGTTGCCACTTTTCCGAAGATTCACCTTCCTCGAGGAAGAAAGCCTTCCGGCCTGAGGAAATAGATTACTGCCTTGAGGGCCACCTCCCAACCCCATCGTGTCATTTATCCAACTGTCGGGGCCTGTACCAGCCATCTCGCTCCAGTTCCTCAGGCCTCCACGCTTCCTCCCTCTCGGAAATCCACACATGCCACCTGATGCCGAGGGGGCCTGCCCCGTCGGCCTTGCCTCTCCTCGGGGAACGAGCCTTTCGCCCGCGGGCAATGGGACTGTACCTTGAAGGCCCCACCCTATCATGCCCCAAGGTACTTACTCCTCAGGTCTGGGCCTGACGGAACCTCTACGTTCA
>JAZFYO010000448.1:0-2127 GCA_036443615.1 Binatia bacterium
TGTTTCTTTGTGGCAAAAATATCTTGGATTTAGCACCAACCAACCCACACCACAAACTAGATGACACTGTATCTTTCCATGAAGCGGAAAAATCACGCGCGGCAGGTGTCACCCTGTTCGCTTTGCAAAGGTCTGCGTCAAGTAGTAGATGATGCGCTGGAGATCTTCGTCAGGCTCACTCAGCCCGTTTTCCACCATCTGAATCACCAGCTCTCTGGCCTCTTGCTCTGTGGTGGGAGGCGCATCGTGCACATCGCTGGTTTCGTGGCACTGCGCACAGACAGATTCGAAGAGTTTTTTGGCTCGGGTTAGATCAAAGGGTGGCGCAACAATGCCGGAGGGGGTCTCCGGCCTAACAGCCGACGCCTTCTGCAACCCCGTCTTCGATCGCTGTCGCTCAGATTCCTCCTTCCGCCTGCGTTTGATGGATTTCTGCAGGTGGGGGGTGATGGCAATTAAATAGGCCGATACCGCCCATCGCTCTTGTTCACTTATGGGATCCCATAGCAGGGACCGGTCAGCCATCCGTGTGACGGTTTTGACCCAATTTTTAGGGGTTCGAGGGCGCAGCAGGATGGTCCTGAGATCGTGACAGTTCACGCATTGGCGCAGCAGAATATCCCGACCCCTTCGCAGACCTCCGACCGTCGCCAACTCACCAAGCGGGGCATCGGCATCGAGGCCGGCCGTGGGTAACAGGCTCGCGACCCGTTGGACGTTTTGGGGACTGTAAACCGATTGCCCGGCAACGTTCCGTTGCAGGGCAACCTCCCGAAACACAAACGGCACGGATAATCCGATCAGCAGAAAAGTACAGACCATAAGGGCAGTCCCCAATGTCGGTATCATTTTCGCTTCAAGATATTTGAAGTAGCGGACAATCATGATTTTGGTGAATAAAAGGATGCCGATGGTCATGCCGAGCATGAGGTGGGCAACGGTTCGCGCGGGAAACTCCACCTGGTAGCTCCACATACGCGGGAGCATCTGTGCCATCAAATAGATATAGATGATGAGATAGGCGTAGCCCATCAACCGATGGAGCAGCACCAGTGACCACGGCGCCCCACTCTTCAACTTTTCCTTGTCGAAGGGGTAGCCCCAGAGTTTGTACATGAGAAAGGTGCTGGCAATTGAGAGTCCGAGAAAGACCAATCCTAGAATGGCATTACCGAAAGTATCCATAGGACCTCCTTATAGATTTTTACCGATAGAATGTTCGACAGAACGACTTAAACAAAAATTTTCGCGCCAAGACGCCAAGCCCGCAAAGAAAAATTTTTCCTACTTTCTCCAAACTTAGCGTCCTTTGCGCCTTTGCGTGAATCGTCGTTTATCCGATTCCCTAAACGTAAATTCAAGGGAAAATTTCAAATTTGCTTGGTTAGATTTAATGCCGTTGAGCAGTTGTCACTGAAGGGTGAAAGACTTTCTGGCGAGTGAGTCTAATTGTTTTTGACTACAGGAATTCCCCTCCGTCAATGGGAAGGATCGTCCCCGTCAGAAAATCCTGGCCCAGGAGGTAGAGGACACTCTCTCCGACCACCTCTGCGCTCCCATGTCGCTCGAGGGGGACCCGTTCTTTGGCAATCTTGGCAAGATAACCGCTGTCCTTTCCAGGAGGAGGTAGGATTGCACCTAAGGCAACCGCATTGACAGAGGTACGCGGCGCCAATTCCAGGGCCGACATCTCTGTCATTTGCCACAAACCGCCCTTGGTTAGGCGATAGACAAAATGATCCGTCCCAGGGCGCCGAACCCGGCTGTCAATGATATTGATGATTTTACCCTCTCCATTGGCCGCAACCTGGGCAGCAAAGGCACGGCTAAGCAGGAAAGGGGCACGGAGATTGACGGCAAACATGCGCTCCCACAGAGCCATATCAGTTTTCGTGAAGGTGTCTGTCTCAGGGAAAATGGCCGCATTGTTGACGAGAATATCTAATTTACGAAATTGCTTCTGGGCGGCTGGGATGATGGATTGGGTGGCCTTTTCGTCCGAAAGATCGGCGGCGTGGATATGGGCATCGACACCCAGAGCCTTTGCATCCAGCTCCGTTTGTTGAGCAGGCCCCATTGAACGACCGTAGTGGATAAACACATGGCAACCGGCCCTTGCCAGTGCCA
>JAZFYO010000449.1:0-3817 GCA_036443615.1 Binatia bacterium
GAAGGGTGGAGTCAACTTCGAAGGTCTCCATCACCTAGGCTTTCAGGTGGACAATTTGGACGAAACTAATATCCGCTTAGCAACTACCGATGCGGAGAAACTCGGCACCGCCGAAGGGACCGGTCACGAGTTCTACTTCGAGGAGAAGTTCCGGGGCCCCAACGGTGTCATCATGGATGTCTCGACAAAGGGGTGGGACCTGTCCCCACCTGCCGCTTCCGATAAACCCGCAGCCGTGCGAAAAAACGCTTGAGAGAGCGGGACCCAAGGCAAGAGAGGTCTGTCCCGGGGTCAGACGCCCGTTGACCTCAATGCGGCAGCAAGGCTCCCCAACGCTTCTTCCGTAAGCTCTTCCGAAGGCCAGCGCGGATAGCGCTTGATCTTGATCCCACGTAATCGCAGGGCTTCCCGATGCGCGCTGCGGCCAAATCGGGCCCCAAGCCTGGCTATGGCTCGGCCAAAGTCGTCCGCTTTTTTCTGCAAGGCGACAGCCTCAGCGTATTTTTTAGACTCAATGGCGTTCCACAGTGCAACAATAAGCTCCGGCACATGCGCCGTCGGCGGTGGAATAGCCCCGCTCAACCCGTGGGGGGCGGCAGGCAGCAGGTCGATGGTGTTCCCCGACATCACGGCGAAATCCTCAGGCATCACGTCCAGGTATTCGAGCAATTGAGCCTGAGGATAATAACTCGCCTTCATACCGCAGAGAGACGGGACTTCGGTCGCAAGCTTTTTTACCGAGGCAGGGGTAAATCTAAACCCCGAGTACTTCACGTTGTCATAAAGGAAAAGTGGGCTTTTGATGGTATCGGCTACCGCTTTGTAATGAGCAGTGATCTCCCAGGGAGTATGGTCGGTGAAATAAAAGGGCGGGACGACCGCCACGGCATCGACCCTAAGGCCGTCGGCATGCCGCGCCAATTCCACGGTGGTCTGAAGGTCCGCCGCGCCCACATGCATGATAATGGGTATCCTGCCTTTTACTTGTTTGACGACAAACTCCGCCGTTTCGATCCGCTGCTTTGTCGTCATGACTGGACCCATACCGGTCGATCCCAGGACAAAGAGACCGTGCACCCCGGCGTTGATCTCGAACTCCGTGAGATCGCCAACAATCTTAAAATCAACTTCACCCTCTTCGGTAAAGGCTGTGATCAAGGGAATAAAGATCCCGCGAAATTTTGGTTTCATAAGGCAACCTCCGTGTAGTCAGTCAAGTTATATCTACCACGGGGTTTGAACCCCGTGGTAGACCAAAGGGAAGAGCTACCGCTTCTCCCCTTTGGATACCCCATCGGTAAATGATCCCGCGGCAAGCCGCGGGGAATCCTAAAAATCAAATTTCCTCATTTCTTCATCCTAGTGCCAAACAAGTTATATCAAACACGGGATTTGAATCCCCGTGTTCGACCAAAGGGGAGAGCTATCGATTCTCCCCTTTGGAAGCCCCATCGGCTTTGTGCCCGCCTCAAGAGGCGGGGTTAACCTCAAAGTTAGGGTGCTAAACAATTCGGGGCAAAGACTTCTTCGGCCTTAAGCGTCTTGGAGATCAATCCCTGCTCCAACAGGTATTGCATCAAGGTTTCCACAATGTGTTTATTTCTACTAAAGCCGTAGGCCCAGGGATCATTACCCAAGATCTCTTTCTGCTCCCTCAGGGGTTCACCCAACCATGCCAGGCTGATATTAAAAGGCAACTTGGAATTCAAGGTGTCGTAGGCAATCTCTTTGGCGCGCTGGAAGGCCGTGGTAAGGCTGGTGGCAATCCACGGATCAGCCTTCCAGAGTTCTTCTCTGATCACGACGGTATGCATAATAGGAAATATCTTAGTTTTCCTATAATAGGCAATCTCTTCTTCCTTTGGGTTACTGAATAATCTCTTCACGTTGGGTGAACCATTGTAGGCAAACCGAGGGTGTGAAGCGCAAATCATAGCATCCAACTCTCCCCTCTCAAGCATTTGTTCCGCGGCCGCAAGCGAGGGTAATGCTTCAACCTTGTAGGACTTGTGGAGTTTTACCTCGGTTCTGGGTTGATACCAATTGAACCACCGGACGGTTGCCAGGTCTACCCCATACTCGTTCTGGAGAATGCCACGGACCATCACAGCTGCAGTCTGTTGAAACTCCGCCTGTGCTACTCGTTTTCCTTCAAGATCTTTTGGCTTGATGATGCCGCTTTTTGTATTCACATATATGAAAGAGTGTCTGAATGAGCGGGCTGGAAAAACCGGAATTGCAATAAGCGGTTTATTGAGGGTTCTAGAAATAATATAGGATGAAAGCGACATCTCTGAAGCGTCAAATTCGTAGTGGTTTAACATTCTGGTCCAGATCTCGTGCGGGGAGAGCACAATCCAGTTCAATTCCAGGCCTTCTGGTTTGACTCTCCCATCAATCAAGGGGCGCGTGCGGTCATAGGCGCCACATGCAAATGTAAGTTGACGTGTCATAGAAATAGTTAACCCCGATCCGAAATTAGTCAGACCAAGAAATTCTCCCTGTTAAGCATCAGAGCGCATCAACCACCCCTTCGCAGCGTGTATCAGCAACACACCTTTAGTATAGTTGCAAACCGAAGACCAAAATGTCGGTAACTGCTGTCATATCGTGGTCAACACCGCAGATGCCTCGAACATTTTTTCGGATCGAGGTTAACCTTACTCTGCTTTATCTTGTCCAAATCCCTGGCCCAATTCCAAGGGCGCCAAAGACCCTAACATATGTGATTTATCACAGGCAAAGGGTGGAGCCCATAAACAGCAGACTTCCGGCTTTCGGGAATTTCTGAAGACCGAGATGCTTTGACTCAAGAGCTTTACTTCCTGGTAGACGCGATCAGAGGGAGAGGGTAAAGGACGTTCTTTCCCTCGATCCGTGCCTCCAGAGTGAGTCGGTGCTCCTGGATCCTTCCGGACTCCAGGATGTGCCGGACGGCAACCCCCTGGGCGTGGAGGTAATCGCTCAGGAGACGGCGGTGGCAACTCCAAAAGAGCTTCTCGGCACACATGACCGCAGTCCGCTGGCAACGAGCAATCCCAAGGAGCCCTTCGATACCCGAGCGGAACTCCTCGGTCATCATGTGGTCGGCATAGTTGCGAAAGCCGATGTTTTCGAGACCTTCATTGGGTGAGATTTGGCCACTGGCACCTTGCCGGCGGCCCCCCAGGGACTCTATCCAGGAATATTCGATATTGCTACGCGACAACTCTTCTTGAAGATTGCCGCGGTTGAAGTGGGGGAACTTCCGCGAGCTGGGGAAACGGCGGATGTCGACAAGAGCCCGAACCTCGAACTCCTTCAACAGAGCGAGATAATCCTCCATTGACCGGTTCGAGTGGCCAATGGTGATCACTTCAGTGCTTGTACAATCCGTGGGCTCCAGCAGCGTCACTTCCCATCGCTGATTAATGATGAAATCCAAGCATAAAAAAAGTTGGGGGTTAACCCCCCTAGCTTTTCTCCTCTATCCGCTACATAACTTAGCATCCCTGCCCAAGCCAGGCCGGGAACGGTCTAGCGAAGGCGGATCTTATTCCATGCTAGGGTGGGAATCAATGATCTGGTTATGTAATTGTCTCTATTACAAAAGGAACATCTTGACGCCCCAGTTCTGTAAAGCTACAAGTACGTTCCTAGGAGAATAGTATGGCGGTATTTCAGGGTGAGCTCGGCCTCCAATTTGTGACACACCTGGCGAATCATTACACTGTTCCTGATCTGGTACGGCTGGCAGGCCTGGCGCAGAGCAAGGGATTCGAACGAATTTGGGTCAACGATAACGTTCGCTACCGTAGCCAGATGGTGGTCCTGACTG
>JAZFYO010000450.1:0-3540 GCA_036443615.1 Binatia bacterium
GGTGTGAACGAGGTCGCGCGTAGTATCACGCTCCAGGACTTAGATGCCATTAGTCCAGACAAGCCTCTCCTGATTTCATTTGCCGCCAACAACGGCATGGTCAACAGCAAGGTTCTGGAAAAGGCTCAAACTTACTATGGCTCACATTTGCCGGGAATGGTTCAGGACAGTGCGGGCGCTCCTACAGGTCACGTGAAAGCGCAGGGCTTTTACCTTCTCAGGGCCGAACTGATGCCCCAGATTCCAGCGGAAGTTTTAGCCCCTATATTCAGAAAAGAGTTGATTGAGCATTTGGCACCCCTGGGACACACCACATTCTCAAGCCGGCTTGACGCGAATCAGACGCGCGCCTACATTTTGCTGGACTTGCAGGGGCAGATGCCGATGCGCCTGGCCTTTGGCCACGAGGTGGGGCGATTGAATCCCTACTTTGAGCGCGACATGAGGAGAGGTGTGGCTGCACTTCCGGGTTACGGCACTGATCGGGTGTGGCTGAATGCCATCAGCGTGGGTATCCCCGACATTGCCATCAGAGATGGGGGATGGGCGATCTGTTCCACATTTCCGAAGCTCAGGCCGTTGCCGGATGATATCTACAAGGACGGCCTTTGTTTTTGGGAGGATCCGGAGGATCCGACCAAAGCCACCATCACAGAGCTTGCCCGGCTGGGTTTTCGAGTAGCAAATATCCATACCTACGGGGACAAGGGGCTGGAACTGGCCGTGGATCTCTTTGGGAAGCTCGGCGTGGGGGGGCGAAGATTTGCCTTGGATCATGCTGTGATGCTCAACGAGAGGGTGATTAGAGAATCGGGGAAATTGGGGATTTACTGGAGCGTGGCCTCTCAAAAGTACGGGGAACAGAAACAACTGGCCGGGGTTTATGGAAGAGAGGTCATTGACCGCTATACCTATCCATTGAAGGAATTGCTGGATGGGGGCGCCAAGGTGACTTACGAGGCGAGTGCTCGGGGAGCCAACGGTGAAGACACGACCACTCCCTTCTATGACATGGAGATATTCGTAACCCGCAAGGACAGTGAGGGGAATATCTGGGGTATTCGAAATGCACTGGATCGAAAGACGGTGCTTCGGATGATGACGCGCTGGGGTGCCGAATATGTTCTCAAGGAGGACAAAATCGGGAGTCTGGAGCCGGGTAAGTATGCGGACCTCATTATCCTGGACAAAAACCCCCTGGATCCGAATCTTCCGGATGAGGAGCTTTCTGAGATTAAAATCCTTTCAACCATGGTGGAAGGGGAAGCTATTTTTAAGTTGCCAGGTTCCGGATTATAAACAGAAACCAAGGAGGTGTTCGAATGAAAGCAAAGATTCTCTGGAGCGGCTGGGTCGTGGTGCTTCTCATCAGCTGCTTCATTCCCATTTCTCAGGCCCAGCAACTTCCTGAAGAGTTATATGCCGACCTGGTCTTCTATAACGGCTACATACTGACCGTGGACACTGACCGAGGAGACTTTACCATTGCCGAGGCCATGGCTGTTCGAGACGGCAAAATTCTGATGGTGGGGTCAAATGAGAAGATACTCGCTTCTGCAGGTCAGAAAACTAAAAGAGTCGATCTGGAGAACACCAGGGCTGTGATCCCCGGGGTGATCAATACCCATACCCATCCAAATAGATATGCCGTCACTAATTACTTCAAGGAGATCCCGAAAGTTTATCAAGAGGCCGTTTCAGCGCAGGGTCGCCTCACTTTTGAAGGAAAGAACAAAGATCAGGTTCTGGCGGAGGTCAAGGCGATAGTAGAAAAATCTGCCGACTCAAAGTGGATCGGAATCAACGGAAGATGGGATGGCAACACCAAATTAATCAGACAAATCAGCCGATACGATCTGGACAAAGTAGCTCCGGATAAGCCGCTGGTGATCGCCCTGAATGGGGACTGGTATGTTGTGGTGAACTCGAAGGCCCTGGATCTGCTGCTTGACGCCCACCCTGATATTCACACCGTGTTGAAGGATCAGCAAGGTAACGCAACCGGACATTTGCAGGGCATTGCCCCTGAGGTTCTGACCACTGAGGTCTTACCCCAGACTCCGATTCCTGCCGGAGTTCTGGCAACTGTCTACAAGAAGGAGTTGAAAGAGCACTGGGCGCCCTTTGGGGTGACGACCATCGCCACCCGGCTCAATGGTAATGAGCTCAGAGGCTATTCTCTGCTGGACAGTCGTGGTGAGATGCCGATCCGGATTGCCTATGCCAATGAAGTCGCCAGGAGAAATCCGCTGTTTGAAAGGGACATCAGGCGGTTGGGGATTTTGCCCGGTCATGGAACTGCGAAACTCTGGCTGGCGGGTATCACAACCACCACACCCGACAGCGCCCCCTATGGTGGGGGATCGGTCTGCTCTGACTATCCCAAACGTGAGATCCTGGCAGATGACTTTTTTAGCGGGGAAGATGCCGGATGCTGGTGGGATGTTCCCGGGGACAAAAGCCGCCAGGAGCTCCTGCTTTTGAACCGCTTGGGCTATCGCACCATCGGGATCCATACCTATGGAGATAAGGGTCTTGAAATCATGATCGATGCTTTGGAGAAGGCCAATCAAGAAGATCCCGTGATGGACAAACGGTTCGCTTTCGATCACTCCATGATGTTCAATGCCAGCCTCATTGAGAAGGCGGTTCGACTGAATACCATGTGGAGTATGGCTTCTCACAAGCTCTACGGCAATGCAAGAAACGCCGACCTGGTGGGGCGAGTGTATGGGAAGGAAGTCCTAGACAACTACTACGTGCCGGTGAAGAGACTGCTTGACGCAGGGGCCAGGGTCACTTATGAATCCAGTCCAGGTCCCACCCAAAATCCCATGTTTGCACTTCAGGTTTACGTGACACGAAAGGTGGGTTCAGGCCAGGTTGTCGGTGCCCGCCAAGCCGTGGATCGAAAGACGGTGCTTCGGATGATGACGCGTTGGGGAGCCGAATATGTGTTCCGGGAAGAGGAACTGGGTTCGATTGAGCCAGGCAAGTGGGCGGATCTAGTGGTCCTGGAGAGAAATCCCTTGGATCCAAATGTACCCGATGAGAGACTTGGAGAGATCAAGATTCTCATGACACTAGTGGGGGGTGATGTGGTTTATGACCGGGAAAGAGATCAAGCCCCATCGCCGACCCCGTCTCGAGGTATGGATTAGGGTTTGCTGCCGCCGAAATCATGAGAGTGTCGCAAAGTCGGCTGACCCAGGTTCCTGGTGTAGGGAGAGTTTGGGGACTGTCCCAAGAATTCTCCCAGAATTCGGGGACTGTCCCCAAACTCTCCTATAACCCGTTGACAAACATAGGCTTATGGGCGCACGGCTGTGCGCCCCTACCTGCCTCAATCAAGGTCAAGCTGACTTCTGCGACACCTTCATCATGCATCGGCCAGCAGCAAAAAGACAAAAAATAGGCTTTGGGTCTGTGGATACAATTTTTTGAACCGATCCAATTTTTCGAATCGTCTTGGGTCATAGGATATAACTCATTTACAATCAGATAATTAAGTAAACTCTCATGGGGTAAGATGATCTAAAA
>JAZFYO010000451.1:0-3080 GCA_036443615.1 Binatia bacterium
GGCTGATCTTCGCTCGTTTGCTTCCCTCCGGAAGGAATCTTAGAAAGAAGATAATAACACGGTTTAGCCCACAGAGAACTCAAGCCAACTGAACCCATAAGTGCACCATTCATAGGCTTCTCGAAGCCATTAGTCAACCCAACTGTCTTTTCAGAGTGGTTAACGATAGTTGACACAGAGGGAGAGCATTCCAGGGCTGGTGGCTTCTACACTCCACCGTGAGAAATCCTACAACTCCGGATACTGGAGTGTTGTTGATTTTTGTTGATGGCCCACCGGGAGGGGAGTGGTCTAGGGGGGCGTATGTACGCTTTTAAGGCCAGTCCCTCAGCTTGATTAGGGGTACCGGGGACCAAAAAGCACAGCTTGAAAAGGGCACCATCGGCCCCAGCGGAAATTCTTATAAAAAATCAGGAGTAGGAATAGTCGCAGCAAGTTGGCATCTGGCCTCCACTCCATCTTGCCGTTACAGAGTAGCCTCCTTGGTTGTGTTGCTGAAAGCTCACGGCTCCATCTCTAAGAGCGGGCAGTGTGTCAAGCACAAAAAATGACACACCTGTCCGACTGCAATTCTTTGGTCAGTTGCACTCAAGTTTGGAAATGCGTCGGCCACCTTCTGTGCGAGCGCACCTGAAATCGAAGTGGGCATAGCTATTGCTCCCGAGGGGGTGCGCTCATTCCGGAGCCATGACGGTCATCCCCTCGGCGACCTGGATGGCTCCCTTCAGATCGTCCACAGCAAGTACAACGTGCCCAGCTGTGGTCACGTAGACCGAGTCGATGTTGATGCCTGCGTCCGTCATCACAAGCACCACATCACCCAGGTCGCCCGGCTCGTCCAGAACCTTCACAATTAAGACCTCGCGGTAAGTATAGGGAATGCCTGCGGCCTTGAGGGCCGCAGCGGCCTTGTCCGGATTGTTGGGCACGAACTGGACGATACTCTCCTCTCCGCGGCTGAAGCCTTGAATCGCAACAATGTTGACATCCGTATCGCCCAACACCGTGCCAACTTGGGCCAGCGTTCCAGGCTTGTTTTCCAAACTTACCTTGAACTCAGTTGCCATTACCTCTATCCCATCCTGTTACTCTTGAAGTGCACTCATTCTTCCGTAAAACAGCTTTATATTCTCACCACTCAGGCGGATGGTTTTTGCAAAATCGCTGCTTGAGACCGAAACTATTTTCTCGGAGTGCTCCTGTGGGAAGCGCAGTTGAGCATGGAAAGGAATGTGAGGATCAGCAGTGCAAGACTTGAATAGCCGCTAGGCACAGTGGACTCGGATTTTTCCCCTCAATTGAGATGATTGTGCTCCCGCTTCTATCGGGAAGTCAAGCATATTGTGCATTGCAGCTGAGGATCAGCAAACTGCCTCCACTTTCGCTGAAAATTTTAAAATTTTTTCAGCTTGCCAGGAGTCCCAACGGCACTTTTTCCAGGACATGGGCCTGCGAACCTCCCCCACCCTGGACATCGGAGGATCAGGACTCCCATCGATGTCGGTTTTGCTTTGGTGAGCTGACTGGACTGCTGGCTTAGCTGTTGGCACTGCTCACCAGCTTCGCCATTTCCTGCTTCTCTTTCAGCCTCTGGGTGTGGTGGGCGAGTAGTGCTTCCAACTTTGGGTCTGGCTTTCCCCCTTTACCCCTGGCCCTTCGAAGGGAATAGATGCCAATCAAGCCATTGTCACTGCTAATCTCGAACACCCCACGTCTGGTGCGCCGGTTATGGATGGCCATTGTTCCTCCTATTCAGGACGAAATGGGTAGATTCATTCCAGTTTAATTGCTGGCAGTTTACCCTCCCTCACGACTTTTTCAACCCCCACTTGGTAGCACAAGGAGACGGGACTTCGACGAAAGTCGGTTTATACCTGGGTCAGGCGTCCCCAGATCTAAGCTTGTGGAAATCCTCACCAGCGACTTGGGGTCCACAACGAGTGTCCAAACTGCAGATTGCCCGTTTTAGCTTTTGTTGCAACCAAGGTCGATTCCCCCTTCCCACTTGCGGACCGCAAGAAGGTAGGATTCCTAGCCTGGTCGGTTTTGGCCATGAGTCAGGCCATTCGTGGAATCCCCTGGACGCTCCAAGATAACCCGGGTACAGCATCTATTAAAGGACACCTAAACCTGCCGCCGCCTCAAGAAGTTTCTCTTGACGCGGCAATTGAAGAATGGTGTGTTATGGGGCGTAAAATAGCCTACGCTGTGGTTCTTGCGGCTGCCCTCATATCTACGCTTTGCGGCCGTGCCCTAAAAGGTCGCGCACTGTTCGCCAATCCGGTCGATAGCTTGAGAGTCCGTGTGCAGGATTCGGCTCACCTGCACTCCGCGGGCAGCCGATAGGTGCAGCGTCTGGCTCGACGCGGCTGTTAGGCACCTTTTTGCTTGAATTGGGTATATATTCTCTGAGGCACGGTTTCAAAATACTTGAATAGCGCAGGACAAAGCCACCCTTCAGAATCCAGGTCAGAGCTGTAGTACCAATTCCCGCCCATTTCTTCGCGGCGCCATTCGAGTACCGCTTGGTGCCCAGGAAAGGGGTTAGCCGAGAAAATCAAAGTAAAGCCCGATTCAGCGTTTGGAATATCGGTGACCATCCCTTCGATTATGGTGTCGGCTCCGGAAACAAACGGCTCTTGTATCAGGCCCACCCTGTCATCATCAAAGACCCACAAGCCCTGGTACTTGTATGGGTGTATTGCGATGATCGTGTTCATCCTTTCGCTAGGTGCCTAACGGTCGGCGCCTGAGCTGCGCGCCCACCAGGTTTGTTTGTCCGTCACCTGACCGCGCCAGCTCCAGGCGCGTGTTAGGCGGCAACTGCCCAGCTAGTGATGGTGTCGGATTCCCTTGCCCACCAGGACGTAGTTGACAGGAAAGGCCGCAAGAAAGCCCGCCGCGAGCGCCAACAGCATTCCCGCCCAGAACAAAGGGCTGCTCAAACCGGCACCCATGACGCCGGGCGTATAGACCTCTACGAGCACTTCCGCCGTCTCCATCACAGCGATGCTCAGACCCTCGGCCACTAGCACCTGCTTCACCGCCCACCGCAGGCTGAAGCGCGCTCGGAGCAGCGG
>JAZFYO010000452.1:0-22679 GCA_036443615.1 Binatia bacterium
CCAGGAGGATCCGGCCCAAGCCCAGAAGGGCCCCTGCGTGGTTAGGCTCGCTCTCCAAGACCTCCCTATAGACAGCCTCTGCCGCTTTTTGCTCCCCCCCATTTTCTAAACTTATGGCTTGAAGCACACGCCCGTCTGCCTCCGAGGGCAGAAGACGCGAAAGCATCTCCCGCACCCCAGCCTCCGGCACTGCCCCTGTAAACTCCGTGGCAATCTTACCTTCTTTGAAGACCTTCACGGCAGGAATACCCTGAATCCTGAAGAGACCGGCAAGACCCTGGTTCTCATCCACATTGACCTTGGCCAAGACGAATGCTCCCTGGTACTCCTCGGCCAGCCGCTCCAACACCGGTCCTAGGACACGACAGGGGCCGCACCAGGGGGCCCAGAAATCTACCACGACGGGGACCCGGCTGGAGCGCTCTATCACCTCCGCCTCAAAATCACTCTCGCCGACATCAATCGTCCACTGGTTCATGAAAGCTCAAAAGACCTTCAATAGAGGGTTGTCCACGGAAACTCTCAATGGCAGCCTGGTGTCACACAAACCGTCAAGCTTTCCTTCCCTTCTTCGGGAATCCCTCGGGGTCAAAGGCGGAGCCATTCAATGCGAACGTGCGCTCCACTGGCACTGGGTGGAGGATGGACTGCAAGACGTAGCACCCATTTTCGGCATTTCGTACCACTGCGGCAACCCGCTCCGGGGGCTCCTCGGACTCAAGCTCCAATTTGGTCTCAATCCCGACTCCTCTTGCCTGTACCGTCTCCGCCAGGACCGATCCCTCACTCTTGAACCTGGCCTTTACGGAGACCCGGGCTTTACTAATTTTGGTCTTCATCATTTCCCCGTACCGGGAAACTTGCGTGAGCAGTCAGAACCCTAGCGATAACCCAAAATAGGCAAGTGGCGGTGGGGCTGTATTTTCCCCTCCTGTGCGCTCCGCCTCATCACAATAGACCGTGAAGCCCCTGGCATGGCCCTCCTTGCGCATCTTCTCCAGGGTCTCTGTGTCTGCCTCGAGAAGAATCTCTCTCTTTACCGTTATGTCGTCTGCCATTTTCTTTGTCCTCCTCTCTGATGATAGTCAACCGTTCCCAATTGGGGGAAAGGGTAGCGCAAAGATCAGGTGGGGTCAATTGCAGGGGAACCCTACGGGTGTTATAGAACACTAAACAATTGGAGGTGATGGCAATGGAACAACGGCTCAACGCGGGGGACTCTTTCCCGGAGTACATCGTCAAAACGGTTGACGGGAAAACCCTCAAGGTCCCGCAAGACTTGCCCGGGGAGTATGCGGTATTGCTCTTTTACCGGGGCGGATGGTGACCGTACTGCCGACGGCAGTTGGCCGACTATCAATCCCATCGACAGGCCTTTGAGCAAGAGAAAGTTGGACTGCTCGCGCTCTCCGTGGATCCTTTAGACAAGGTCAAGGAGACCGTCGACCAGTTGAAATTGGATTTCCCCGTCGCCTACGGCCTCGAGATCCCACGAGATGCCGATAAGATCGGGGCCTACTGGGAGGAGAGGCGAAAAATCTTCCATGCAACCAACTTCGTCCTGGACTCCAAGAGAATGGTCGTGCACGCATCGTACAGCACTGGCCCGATCGGGCGAATCGTTGCCGCGGACGCATTGAGCCACATCCAGTTTCTCAAAAAGAGAGCGCAATAAACCCCGTACCACGGACTCATGTCCGCCTAGGGAAATTTGGCACGAATGTGAGGCTGGAGTGACTAAAGTGCGCGCACCTAAATTCACGGCTGACCTCAAGGCAGTCAAAGAAGGAGGGCTCACGGAGCTCTCGTGGGACCGGTAGAAGCCAAAAAATAAAGGTCCATGGCCAAACGCCACCCAAGCCTAATCCCCCTCAGTCAAGACCACCATCACGGACTTGCATTGGCAATACGTTGCCGCAAGCAGGCCTTGGGGCAATTAAACCCCGGACACACGCAGGGTATTAAGGAGTGTGCTAAAGAGGTCAGAGACTTTTTCCTTAAGAATCTCCGCCCCCACTTTGAAGCAGAGGAGATAGTTCTCTTCCCGCTCATTGGCTCTCAATCCGGTGATGCCAAGAGAATGGCCGCCGACTTATTGCATGAACATGAACTGATCCGCAGGCTGATAACCAGATTAGACCAAGAGCCCGAATCATCGAAGACTCTATTCGACCTGGGGGACCTTCTGGAACGTCACATTCGTCGCGAAGAACGAGAGCTTTTTCCTTTATTTGAGCAGCTCGTTCCAGCTGCCGAAGCCGAACAGGCGAAGGGCGAGATCGAGAGAATTTTAGCTATCCGACAGCATTCCCTCTAACTTGCAGTAGAGCGCACCGCGCACCACCTCCTGAAGGATTCCCAGCGCCTTGTAGATATCACGTCTCGCCCGCATGACCTGCATGGTCTCAGGTCCGATCTCGCTCTCCGCTCCGCGCCTGGCTGTAAGGGATCTCCCTCCCGAATCAAGCTGCGACTGCGCTAACAGGGTCCCGATCAGTTCGCTTATCTTCTCTAACTCCTCGACTGAGTATCTACCATGCTCAACCTTAAGCGCGCTGGTCGCCATGGCAATCAACCTCTCATCCAGCGGAGAACGGTCCAGCTCATCCAGAATCCACTCAAGGAGATGCACCATCCTACCCTGGGCAATAAAAAAGCATGGGACGATCGGATGACGGACCCTTTTACTCAGGACATCCCAGAACACATCCTTCGAGGGCTTGGATTCGAGACCCAGGAGATATGAGGTCAGGCACCCTAGACCGGCACATTCCACCCTATAGGATTCCGGCTGTAGGACCAGGCAATGCTGCTCCCCGGCAGAGAGAGGCTTCCCGTCACGCCTAACCACTTCCGGAGGGACGACATTCGTGGACAGGATCTCCTCGACCTCTTTTTCGACCAGCGCTGAATCCATCATCCTCTCATACCCTTGCAAAATACATCCTAGCAAGTAAAGATATCAAGCCAAAGAAAAAAAACGAGGGGATCGACGTGAACAAAGACCTATTGGGAGCACCCCCTCTGGACCAATCCACGGTGGCCAGGGTGCTGTCAGAGCAAGGAGAGGCTTCAAACCGCGAACACGCGAGCCGCTTTTCGCAACTTAGAAAGCAATACCCAGATCCGCCCATCTTTAACCTGGCGGTCGTCGACTGGTTGGAAGAGTCCTTTCCGGTCGAGAAGGGGGAGTCCCTTGACCGCTGCCTCCTCGCATACATGGAAGAGGAAACCGAACAGAGCGTCATCGAGCCGTATGCCCATATCCCCCTCTTTGCCGAAGCCGCCACGCTCTGGAGAATTGTGTTGATCACGCAGGATGCCTCTAGCATCACGGATGAATTCTCCGCAACCGATATCTGGCTTTACCAGGAGATTGTCCTCAATGCCGCGGGCCTCCTCGGTATCAGAAAGATCCCCAAAGGAATCGGGCCTTGGCTTTTTCTTGGCCCCTTTAAACTCCTCGCCGCATGGAAACCCCAATATTGGGGCAGTATGGAGTTTGAACACCTCATCTATCCGATCGGCAAGGAGGAGGTCTCCGCCCTGGCATTTCTCAAAGAGCAGAGAGCCGACTGGCTGGGAAATAACCTGGAGCGGATCCTCAAGATCAAGGAACAGAATTTTTCCACAGCCTCCGCCACTACCATGCTGGCCCAGGACATCCAGAAGGGCCTCGCCAAGATCGCCGGGACCCATCTCCTCCAGATCAACGCCGGACTCAGGGAGTTAGGCGCCTCCCTCTAGGCCTTCGCATACTCCTTCATATATAAATCCAGAAGGGCAGCAAGGAGGGCGAAGAGGACAGGGCCAAGGATCAGCCCGATAATACCAAAGAGCCTGAGGCCACCCAAGATGCTGAAGAATAGAAAAAGGACAGGGAGACGAAGTCGGTTGCCAATAAGCAGGGGCTTAAGAACATTGTCAATGGTCCCCACAATCCCAGCCCCCCAGACAAGAAGAAACACCCCCCTAAAGTAGTCACCCTGAAACAACAGGTAGAGGGAAGTGGGAATCCAGACTAGTGAAGAGCCGCCGATTGGCAACAGCGCCATGAAGGCAGTCGCTACTCCCAGAAGGATGGCAAAAGGTATGCCCAAAAACCAGTAGGCTATTCCGGCAAGGAGACCCTGAACCATCGCGGTAATCAGGGCGCCATGAATCACTGCAAAGAGGGCGTTGACAATATTCTGAAAGAGGTGCTCCTGATGCTCTTGATCCATGGGCAAAAGAGACCGGAGCTTATTGGACAAGTCCCTGCCGTCTCGCAGGAGAAAAAAGAAAGTAAAGAGGGCAATGATGAAATTCACCGCGAAGAGAAAGATATTCTGGGCCACGTTTTTGACCTGGGAGACCATGAATCCAGAGGCAAACTGTACCCCTTGGACTACGGATCTTTTGAGATCGATCTCGAAAAAGGCCAATTCGGACGAAACCGTCTCCCAGCGCCTGACCAATTCCTCTACCCAGGGCTTTCCCTTCCAAGTCTCGAATTGGTTTTCGTCCATATAGGTACGCACCGTCTTGGCCAACTCCACCGCCTCCTGTGAGAGGAACACCGAAATCCTCATGGCCGGGAAAACAATAAGGATGGTAATCAACACGGTAATGATAAGAGCCGCCAGGGTCTTCTTTCCTCTCAAGAGTTTCAGCAAATACACATAGGCCGGAAAGACCACGATGGCAAGAATAGCCGCCCAGGCGACGGCGACGAGAAAAGGGCTAAGGAGAAGGAAGACGAGATAGAGGATTACAAGCAACAGGACAAAGAAGAAGATGGTGACGAGCAAGTTCTGGTTCACGCCGGGGTTCTCCTTACTGAACTATTCATGACCATAAGGGCTAAAACCACAGGCTGCAACCCGCCTCAACCCACATCAAATTCCAGGGCCTCATAAACCTTGCCGCTGGAATCCAATACCTTCACCGCCCATTTGCCCTGATGGAGAGAGGGAACGATTCTCTTGCAGCTCCAGGTCCGATAGCCGGGAGACGGAGGGCACTGAGCTTGATCTCGAGCGTGAAATTTTCAATTTTGGGAAGCTGGAAAATTGTCTTCTCCGATTCCCCTCCCACTCCGCGGAAAGCTCTTAGGAAGCGTTCAACAACTTCCGACTCAGAAATGTTTTGGTCCCGGAGACGGTCTTGATGATACCAGACGTAAAAAAAATCCAGATCCGTGTCGGACTTAATACGCGTCAACAGACAAACCTGTCCATCCTTTGCTGCGAATTTTAGTTCTTCTTTTTTTGAGACTACACACTCGCGTTCTTCGACACGCTCACAAAGTACCGCCTCCACCACCTCAAAAGGGTCCGCAGCTTGGGCCGAAATTATCCAACCTGCCAGCGATACTCCAGTAGGTACCAGAAATATTAACATCAATACCTGTCGTTTAACCATATCGTTGCACCCCTTTGTGCACTTAATGTCTATTCATCGATAGAGGAATTATTCTCCTCCGGTTGTGGGCCAATGTGGAAGGTATTTGCGATACCTTCCTTTCGACAATCTTTTGTGCCCAAAGGTTTTATCCTGATTCCACCTTCTTGTGTTAACCCCGATCCGACAAAAACAATCAAAGCCTTATGCCATCCCATGCTGATGTTGCAAGAGTTGTTGATATATTGACCCCGATCCGAAAAAAGGACCAGGGCTAAACTGACAGACACTATCCATTTTCAGCCCTCCACGTGGCGGATATAGGTGTCATGCATGGCATTGAAAATTTCGAATCGGGGTTGATCGTAGGTTCGTAAGTGTACTCCGAGTGAGTAGCTGATTCATGGTGCATACCCCGTACCACATACATACCTGCGAGGCATTGGGGCGATGCCCTTGGAAGGAATTCAGAACATAAACCCCGTACGATCTCAACCCAAACCCCGGCCACAATCGTACGGGGTTTATCCCCGCATTCAAGCACGTGGTTTCTGTGGTACGGGGCATACAGCTCTTCGCCGCGATCCGCTGCTCATCAGGGGAAATTTCTTGGGCTGATTAATGTCGGATCGGGGTTAACTAAATACATGGCTCCGTGCGCCTATTCGTCTATAGCTATAGCATACCTGCCGGCCTCAATATAATCTTTATGTAACGTTACCTTTTCTTTCTTCCCGATTAGCACCTTGTACGTGAAACAGACGGCCAACCCTCAAGCGCAATGATCGCACCAAGTACCGTCATCATCAATACTGGGAATGGGATTGGGACTGTCCTATTTCTCAAATGCAGAGGAAAAATATTTTTGAAAAAGGAAGACTTCTTATTGAAAAGGCTGAGAGGTTCTGTAAAAGATAGGTCAGGTCCCAATGAAAACTAAAACCGCCATAATCTCCATCAAAGACTTGACTTCCGAGGCAATTCCAAAATTAAGCGATGCCCTGAATGGCGTTTCGGGAGTCGAGAGCGTTGACTTCAGTTTGGAGCGAAAGGTTGCGGTGGTCGAATTTGACCCGATAAAGTCTAATGTCGATGGCCTCATGAGGGCCATCTTGAAGACAGGATACAAAGTATCCTAAAAAGGTCAGTCCCCCGCTACCGTCATGTGAGAGATCATTATCGTAGGAGCTGAGACCCTGCCTCTCATCTCCAGGTCGCTTCCGACCATTTCAATATTTAGGAGCATCTCCTTGAGGTTCCCTGCAATGGTGACCTCCTCCACGGGGTAGGTCAATCTGCCCTTTTCAATCCAAAGACCGCCAGCTCCGCGGGAGTAGTCACCGGTCACAAGATTGACCCCAAAGCCAATAAGTTCGGTGACGTAAAACCCCTCTTCCACAGAGGCGATGATCTCTTCGGAGGTATGGCGCCCTGGGGAAAGGTAAAAATTTGTTGGGGCCACACCCGGAGGCCCTCCAACGGACCGGGTGGCATTCCCAGTGGACGGATAACCTAGCTTTTTTCCGCTGTAGGAATCGAGAAGGAAGCTCTGTAGAGTCCCCCTCTCCACAATCTTTTTTTTCCTGGTCGGAAGACCTTCGGCATCGAACGGCTTAGATCCAAGCGCTGCGGGAATGGTTCCGTCATCCACGACTGTAACAAGCTCCGATGCAATCCGAGTGCCGAGTTTCCCAATCAAAAAAGAGGCCCCTTTATAGAGAGAATAGCCAGAGAGGGCACTGGAGAGTTGCCCCAGCAGAGAGCGTGCGGTCTCAGGATCAAAGACTATGGGGACTTCTCGGGTGCGGATCTTGCGCGCACCCAACCGTCTCAACACGCGTTGAGCGGCCTTTTCACCTATGGTCCTAGGTGATTCCAAACGGGAAAGCTTGCGCTGCGAGGAATACCAATAGTCGCGCTGCATCGACCCATCGAGCTTTGCCACAGGAACTACGGAAAGGTTGAAGTTGGATCCCCGGTACTCGCCGGAAAAACCATGGCTATTAGAATAAATGACTCGGTTAAATTGAGCGGAAAACTCCGCGCCCTCGGAATTGGTAATTCGGGAATCAAAACTGAGAGCCCTCTCCTCCGCCTCACGTGCGAGACTGATTTTATCCTCCACAGAATGGGATCGCGCGTTATCGTCGAGTAGATCTAACTCGGGCAAGCCTTGGGCAAGTGCCTCAGGTAGTGGCAAGCCACTATATTGATCCTGTGCGGTGGCGCGTGCCAGCGCACAAGTCTCATCGATGAGCCGCTCCAGGGAGTCCCTCGAGATGTCTGAAGTTGCAGCCGTGGCTGAGCTCTGGCCAAAGAAGAGACGCAGCCCCAGCCTCTTTTCTTGGGCCTGACTGATCTTCTCGATCTCCCCGAGACGAACGGTCACAAAAAAATTGTCGCTCTCTACCATTAAGGCGTCCCCTTGGGATGCACCTTTCTGTTTTGCCCGACCTATAAGATCGGACGCCAGCCCCTGAGTTAACTCCATGCGGTCCATAATTACGTCAAGAATACAGAATTCAGAAGTCAGTAGCCAAATTTCTGGATCCCGGATGCTGATTTCTACTCTATTTAAACCGTATGTGTGCCGCCCACTGTAAGCCTATCGATCTTGATGGTGGGAAGGCCTACCCCTACCGGCACGGATTGACCGTCCTTGCCGCAGGTTCCAATCCCCTCGTCCAATTTGAGGTCTGTGCCCACCATGGAAACCCGCCGCAGAACATCCGGGCCATTGCCAATCAGAGTGGCCCCTTTTACCGGACGGGTTACCTTCCCATCTTCGATGAGATAGGCCTCGCTGGCAGAGAAGACAAATTTTCCATTAGTAATATCCACCTGACCACCGCCAAACGCGACTGCGTAGAGACCTTTCTTCACGGAATGGATGATATCCTCGGGCGGCGTCTCTCCGGCCAGCATAAAGGTATTGGTCATCCGCGGCATGGGGATGTGAGCGTAGCTCTCACGCCGACCATTCCCGGTGAGAGGCATTCCCATTAGCCTTGCATTGAGGCGATCTTGGAGATAACCGCTCAGAACACCCTTCTCGATCAACACGGTGCGATGCGTCGGGGTCCCCTCGTCGTCGAGATTTAACGAGCCCCGACGGGACGGAATCGTCCCATCATCCACGACTGTGCAGAGGTCCGAGGCGACCTTTTCCCCGATCCGATCCGTAAAGGCGGAAACTTTTTTCCTATTAAAGTCCGCCTCCAGACCGTGACCGATGGCCTCATGGAGAAGGATCCCCGGCCATCCCGAAGCCAAAATTACATCCATTTCCCCTGCCGGGGCATCCACGGCCTCGAGGTTGAGAAGGGCCTGCCGGACTGCCTCGCGTGTGTACCGCTCATAGTCCTTATTGTCGGTAAAAAACCCAAACTCCACCCTCCCCCCACCACCGAAAGTACCCACCTGGCGGTTTTCCCCATCCTCTGCAATGCAGGTAATATTGAGCCGTGTCAGGGGCTGAACATCCCCTACAACCCACCCTTGGGAAGAGGCTATGAGCACGATCTTGTGTTCGGCTGCAAGGGAGACAAATACATTCTTGATACGGGGGTCCAAACTCCGTGCGAATCGGTCCATCTCGTAAAGCAGCCCGCTCTTTTTCTCTAATGGAACTTGGGCAACTGGCCCCTCCACAGGATAGAGATTGTGCGACCGATCTTTTTCCTGTCCCACCGGAACGGGCAGAGATGACTCCCTATTCTGAGAGATATAACGGGCAGTGCGGGCTGCCAATTCAAGATTTTCTATGGTGATATCGTCAGTAAAGGCATAGCCGGTCTTGGCATCTGCCAGCACTCGCACCCCAACTCCATTGGCCGTGGAATGGGAGGCGTTCTTAACCATCCCTTCCTCCAGGCTGATCGCCTCGTTGACCCTATATTCGAAATACAGGTCCGAGTAATCAGCCTTCCTCTCCAAGGCCCTGCCCAAGACCCTATCCAGATCCCGTGAGGTTACTCCAAATTGTCGGTCAAAAAACGATGTAGCAGGCATCACTTCTTTTGCCATAGCTCTTTCTCCTGACATAAAATTATAAAGGGCATCCACCCTCCACAATGCATCCGCCTTTTCAACGAGAACTCACTTGGATAGGGAGCATACTTTCCCTGGCGAAAAAAGTATAGTATATATGCAGAGTGATTAGAACAGGCAGAGTAGCCGATCCATACAGCCCGATATGAGGTGCGACCATGGATAAAAAGATTGTTCATGTGGTGGGCACAGGAACCATTGGAGAGCCGTTGATAGGCATCCTGGCCACTTTTCGAGAGCAATTCGGCATAGATGAGGTAACTTTTCACAAGCGAACCCCTCTCCTGACCGACCGGTCTAAGGTCACCGTGTTGGGAGCGAAGGGCGCGAAACTCTGCGTCGATAAGGAGCGCTGGCAGAACTTCAAGGATATGAGTATGGAGCCTCGCTTCGAGGCCGAGGAGGCTCTTGAAAGGGCCAAGGTGATCATCGACTGCACCCCGGTGGGAAACGAAAACAAGGATAAATACTACAAGCGCTATGCAAACAATGGGCGGGGGTTTATTGCTCAGGGGAGCGAGTTTGGCTTTGGCAAGATGTATGCCCGAGGGGTCAATGACAAAGCTCTAAAAAAAGGAGAGGACCAATTCATACAGGTTGTGAGCTGCAATACCCATAATCTTGCCGTTCTCATCGATACCATCGCCTTAGGTCCCGAGAAGGAGAACAACCTTGAAGAGGGTCGATTTGTCTGTATGCGCCGGGCTAACGATCTCAGCCAAGAGGGAGATTTCATCCCGGCGCCCGAGGTGGGAAAGCACGATGACGCCCGCTTTGGCACCCATCAAGGCAGGGACGCCCATTTCCTTTTTAAAACCATGGACTTAGATCTGAATATCTACTCCTCGGCACTAAAGCTAAACACGCAGTACATGCATATGATCCATTTTAACATGCTGCTGCGCCGAGACGTGACAATGGACGAGGTGATGCGCCGGATCCGGGCTAACGGTAGGGTGGCCCTGACCAACAAAAAATCTGCGGCGTCTGTTTTTTCCTTCGGCCGGGACCACGGTCTTTTTGGCCGTATCCTCAACCACACCGTTATCGTAACTCAGAGCCTGGCCCTGAGGCGAGACCGGGAGGTGATCGGCATGTGCTTTACCTCTCAGGACGGGAACTCCCTCTTGAGTAGCATTGCTGCAACCCTTTGGTTTCTCTATCCCGACTCTTACGAGGAGCGGCTGACGTCTCTAAAACCCTATTTCTTCAACGAGATCTGAGAGCCCCTATTCCCGCTTACATTTTCCAGGGGGATCCCCTCAAACCGGACAGCATCGCCCACCTTTATGGTTTTACGGCGGGCCAGACCGCCTCTGACCTCCAGGACGAACTGACTTGGAACGGGAACCGACAGCGATACCGTCGAGAAAGGGGCCGCTTCGTGGATAATCCCTACGACCTTCCGATGGCTGCCGATAAAGATGAGATCCAAAGAGAGAGGGGTGTTTTTCATCCAAAAGGTTTGGACCCTCTCAATGGGAAATAGAAATAGCATACCCTGATCATCGCCCAAATCGTCTCGGTACTGTAGGCCGAGTTCCCGCTTTGCCGGGGTATCGGCCACCTCAACCCTCAGGGATAGCTCCCCGCCTCCTTTTCCCCGAATGACCACGCGGGGATCGGAGCGGCAGGCAAAAAGGCCGAGGGACATTGCCAGAAGACAAGCAGTCAATGAGAAACGATGGTGGCAGATTAGTTTAGTGACCAGCTCCTTTGATTCTCCAGGAGGAAAGGGGTGAGCCTTCTCGGGCACCATCTTTTTCCTAAGTCACAGTCCTTGGGGTTATGGCTGGAATTATTTGAGATGACCCCCTAGCCTTTGTTGGTCTGTTCTCCCACAGGCTCCCTTTTTTTCCGCAGTTCCATTGCCACGAGCTCAGCGATATCCAATACCTTGAGGGCCGTCTCCGGCTCTTCATTCGCCGCCTCGTCAGAGAACATCCGCATACAGAACGGACAGCCGGTAGCGACCGTCTTGGCCCCTGTCTCCCTCAACTCACGGTAACGGTTGGTGCTCACGCGCTCGGTCCCATGCTCTTCTTCCTTCCAGAATTGTGCACCTCCTGCTCCACAACAAAAGCTGTTACTGCGGGTGCGAGAAGGTTCGCTCAGCTTAAATCCCATCGACTGGATGACCTGACGGGGTTGATCGTAAACCCCATTATGCCGTCCCAGGTAACAGGGATCGTGATAGGTGATCGGACCGTTTGATGTCGCAGGTCCATCAAGCTTACCCGCCTTGATGAGTTCATTGATAAATTCAGTGTGGTGCTTGACCTCATAGTTCCCGCCAAACTGCGGATACTCGTTCCCAATCGTATGAAAGCAGTGGGGACAAGTGGTAACAATAATCTTAGGGCTAACGGCATTAAGAGTCTGCACATTTTCGCTTGCGATCTGAGAGAAGAGATACTCATTTCCCGCCCGACGAGCCGAGTCACCGGTACACCTCTCACGTGATCCAAGCACAGCCCAGTTCAGCCCGACCGCATTCAAGACCTCGGCCATGCTGCTGGCAATCTTCTGGGCACGAGGGTCGTATGAAGCGGCACACCCCACCCAGTAGAGGACATCTGGGTTGGGGTTTTGCTCTACCGTAGGAACTTTAAACGGGAGCTTCTCCGCCCACTCCAGGCGCTTGTCCGCTGCAATATTCCAGGGGTTTCCAGCCCGCTCCATACCATTAAAGGCGCTTGTCAATTCCTTGGGGAAGTCCGCCTGCATCAAGACCCGCTCGCGTCGTACGTCTATGATATGGAGCATTTGCTCGTTACCCACCGGGCAGACCTCAATGCAGGCATTGCAGGTAGTGCAGGCCCAGGTGGCCTCATTGTTGAGAGCAAAATCGAGGAGGGGCCGGGGACTCTCCTCCCCTGCAGAAAACGGTCCCGAGATCTGGTTCAGCTCATAGCGCTCGTTGATCAGAATCGCTGCAGGGCTTAACGCCTTGCCAGTGACGTAGGCTGGGCAGACCTCCTGACAGCGGTTACACATAATACAGCTATAGGCATCTAGCAGGCGGGGCCAGGAGAAGTCCTCAAGCTTGGCCACTCCAAAGGATTCCTCGTTCTCGAAGTCCATAGGCTCCAGCACCCCCGGTTTCTCCTTTTTCAGGGCCAGGTTGATGGGGGCCATGAGGAGGTGGATGTGCTTGGACCGAGGAAAGTAGGGAATAAACACTAGGATGGAGCCAAGGGCCCCCCACCAGAAAATATGTTGCAGAACCTCCAATAGGCTTGGGCCCATTCCGGCAAAGAGAGCCGCAAAAGCCCAGGCGACCGGCTGGTAGGGGTCAGTGCCCTCTTGGGCAAGCTGAGTGGCCTTGGAGAGAAGGCGGCTTCCGACATGGAAGATGATGAAGGATCCGACAATTGCCGAATCGCGCGGGATACCTCTGCTTATTTGCTCATGTAAAGGAACCTTAGAGGTGAACCTAAAATCTGAGGGTTGACCCACGAACCGCCGGATCATCAGGCCGACGATGCCGATTAAAACACCTCCAGTCAGGAGATCTGCCAGCAGGTTAAAAAGATTCCATGCTCCTCCACGTGCATGAAAGGGGAAGAATCCCTCCAAGGCATCGACCAAATTGACTAAAAAGTAATAAACGAAGCCATAGAAAACCATCGCGTGCAGAATGGAGATCAGGGGGCGTTTGTTGAACACGGTCTGCTGGGTGAGAACGATCCACAATGCATACAGGATACGTTGTGGCATACGGTCAAACCGAGGGTCAGGCTTGCCGCGGATGATGGTCTTGGCGACACGATAGAACCCAATCCCAGCGTAGTACAGACACACAATTGCCAAGAGCAGGAACAAGATTTTCTCTACGGTTGTCAGCATATTCTCTCCTCGTTAAACACTGGGTTCTACGGAGAAACGACGGATTTTGGCGATTATTTTGCCACCCTGGAAAACCACCTTAAATAAAGTAGCTTTCACTGCAAGCATGGAAAGTCAAGAGTGAACCGGCGCCATAGCCTTTACCAATATGCAACCGCACTTGTCCGCACAGGTTTCGGATTCAATTTACTATCCGGAAAAATGAGGAACGAATAAAGATAGGTAAACCCCGTATCACGGACTTACGTCCGAGGCTCTGGGGCGCAGCCCTTCGAGAATGTCCGGAACATTTATTCCCGCTCTTACATACGGGGCGTTCTGTGTTACGGGGTAAAGGCAATGGACGTGGTGAACCAGGAGGATCAGGAGATAAAGGGATTGACAGGAAATTTAGTGGTCCACACCCTACTCATGATATCCGAGGCGCCTTGAAAGCTCATTGCCACCCCTGAGGATCATAGGAATAATTTCTTTCTCCATCTTATCCTTAGTCAAGCGGTGCGCAGGCCCCGCTATCGAAAGGCTACCCACCAGCCCCCGAGTATGGTCCCGTACCGGTACTGCGACGCACAGGACATCTTCAATAAACTCCCCTAAATCTATCGCATAACCTTCTTCACCTATCTCTTGGATCTGCCTGAGAAGGAGCGGGCGGTCAACTATCGTCCTATCCGTATAACGTGCCAGTGTCTGAGGTAGACTGTTTCTAAGCTCCTCTTCGGAGTCAAAGGCCAGGTAGACCTTACCAGGTGCGGTGCAGTGTAGTGGAAGGATATCCCCCAGAAAGGAGGCCACTCGGAGAGGACTCTTTGATTCGACAAAGTCCAAAGGTACAACCTCCTTCCCCCTTCTCAATGCGACAAAGGCACTCTCCCTGGTTTCATTGGCCAATTCCTCGAGCGAGGACTGGGCCTGGTGCAAGAACCCAATCTGGTGAATATAGGCCTGACCCAACTGAAGGCATTTTAGGCCCAGGCGATAGTTCTCTGTTGCCTTATTCTGTTCGATATAGCCACGGGCCTCGAGGGTCGCGAGAATGCGAAACACATTGTTTTTATGAAGTTTTAGCCTTTTACTCAGTTCCGTAACCCCAATCTCGTCTCCGCCTTGACGAAACTGTTCCATTACATCAAGGGCATGAGAAACGGACTGGATGACGTAATTGGATTTCTCTCTCCTAACCATAGCACCTCCATCAAAAAAGAAGCCCTTGTCCATGGTATGCAAGGGCCCAGAGTGGTCCTGAACAAAAAAGCGTTTTAATTTATCCCAGGCTATCAGAGTTGTCAAATGGCGTGTGATAAAGATTCTTGAGGGCAATTAGTAGGCAGGGATCAGCCACCAGGTAAATTGTAAAACCAATCTGTTTAGGTCTGAATTCCATCTCTTTGACAGGAACGCGTCAGACGTGTCCGAGACCTCATTTTAATCCTTATTGGGAACCCCTTGGGGACTTGTGAGTCCCCAATTGTGGCTTTGTTCAAAAAGAACTTCGAGAAATATTCCTTCGCACGAGTTACATGTGATGGAATGCCATCAAAATTAACCGCATTTCTCTTAGAAACGACCAACGGGTTGTTCCCATGAATCTTTTTCGGCTAGAATGGGTAGATTTTATTAGCAAGTACCATGAGGAAAGGCTCAAATGGGTCTCATGGAATCTCAGTTTTGGCAGGGACACTGGCAAGCCTTCCCGTGGCACCTCAAGCTTCTTAGGAAATGTTTCAACCATCGTTTGACGAATTTAAACGTCTTTCACGGAAGGGGAATCTGATCCCTGTCTACCAGGAACTCCTCATGGATTTGGATACTCCCCTGTCATTTTTCATGAGGCTGAAAAGGGGTCGACATGCCTTTCTCCTCGAAAGCGTTGAGGGCAACGAACGTTGGGCACGTTATTCCTTCCTAGGCATCCGCCCTTACCTCATCTTAAAGGCCAAGGGACGACGAATCGAGATTACGGAAAACGGGAAGAAGAGAACCTTTATGGCCGATAGCCCGCTTCAGGTCCTGGAGGGACTGATGAAGGTGCATCGACCTGTCCCTGTGGTAGGACTACCGCCTTTCTTTGGGGGCGCCTTGGGTTATATCGCCTATGATGCAGTGGAGCAGTTCCACAACATTTCCAATGCTAAAAAGAATCCCCTCGCAATGCCAGAGATCTTTTTTATATTCGTCCAGACTCTGATCGCCTTTGATAACTTAAAACACACAATCAAGGTAATTGATAATGTGAGGTTGAATGGGAAGGTTAACCTCCGCAAGACCTATAAGGAGGCCACCGCCAGAATCCAAGGCCTGTTATCCTCACTCCAGAAAAAACCTAGCGGCGGAGGGGCCAGAAGCATCAGCGAGGGAGTAAAAAACAGAAAGACCCGTTCCAATCTGTCCCCGGCAGCCTTCCGCACCATGGTCCGAAAGGCAAAAGAATACATCAGGGCGGGCGATATCATCCAGGTAGTACTTTCCCAGAGGCTGGAGAGCCACACCCAGGCCGACCCGTTTGAAATTTACCGTGCGCTCAGATTCATCAACCCATCCCCCTACATGTTTTATCTGGAGCTTGAGGAACTAAGGGTAATTGGTTCTTCACCAGAGACCCTGGTGCGCCTCACCGATCAAACCATTGAGCTCCGCCCTATTGCCGGGACGAGACGGAGGGGCTCAACCCCAGCGGAGGAAAAGGAGCTTGAGGCAGATCTCCTGTCCGATCCCAAGGAACGGGCAGAGCACATTATGCTTGTTGATTTAGGCCGGAACGATGTCGGGCGAGTAGCCGAGATCGGGTCTGTTCAGGTTAATGAGCTGATGGGAATTGAGCGATACTCCCACGTGATTCACATCGTGTCCAACATCCGTGGAAAAATGGCAAACGGGAAGAGTCCCTTCGACCTCTTGGTGTCCTGTTTTCCAGCTGGAACAGTCTCAGGCGCACCCAAGGTCAGGGCGATGCAGATCATCAGCGAACTGGAGCCAGAGCGGAGAGGGCTGTATGCAGGAGCCATTGGTTACTTCAGCTTTAACGGTAACTTAGACACTTGCATCGTCATCCGAACCATCTTGATGCGCGGAAAAAAAGTGTATATCCACGCGGGGGCCGGTATTGTGGCGGACTCAGATCCCCAGAAAGAATACCAGGAGACCCTGAACAAGGCACGGGCAATGATTAAGGCAATCGAATTAGCCGAGGCCTGGGGAGGAACAGGAGGAAAACAATGATCCTCCTCATCGACAACTATGACTCCTTCACCTATAACCTCTTTCATTACTTAGGAGAGCTGGGAGCAAACGTGAGGGTTTTCCTAAACGATAAGATTACCCTCGACGAGATAGAGAACCTCGCACCGGAAAAAATTGTTATTTCTCCAGGCCCCTGCACCCCGAAGGAGGCGGGCATTTCCTGCGCCGTCGTCAGCCAATTTGCCGAGAGAGTTCCCATCCTCGGGGTCTGCCTGGGACACCAGTGTATTGGCGCGGCCTATGGAGGCGAGATCATCCGTGCCCCAGAAATCATGCACGGTAAGATGTCCCCTGTCTCCCACGATTCCCAGACCATTTTTCGATCCCTAAGGAACCCCTTCCCGGCAATGCGCTACCACTCCTTGATCATAGATCCGCAACGATTGCCTCCAGAGCTAAGCGTCAGCGCACGATCTTCCGATAACGTTATAATGGGTGTGCGCCACCGCCGTTACCCAGTCGAGGGAGTTCAATTTCACCCCGAATCAGTTCTAACTGACGAGGGAAAGAAGCTGCTCGAGAATTTCCTTCGTTACTATTAGCCCCGATCCGAAAAGAGTGGAGAGCTGAGATTGCGGAAAACACCCGCCAATTGCTGCTATAGCGGTCTCTGCGGTCGCTTGGCTCAACCGCACCAGAACAAACATTCGATTTGATGGATGAGATTGGGAGACCAGTGCCTCCGCATCAGATATCAACCGCCTATGCAAGCCGGGAGAATTTCGGATCGGGGTTAGCCTGTTCGGTGCCGGTCAGCGAAGTTCCGTGTAAGTCTCTTAGCGTAATACCTGACTCCCTGCACAGAAAAAGAGCGGCGCTTTAGAAGGTCAAGCCTGACGACTCTTTCTTCAATACGCTTCAGGACTACCCCGCGTTCCTCCTCATCCCCAATGGTTTTGAGTAGGTCCTCCAGGGTCTGAACTTCTCTCAGTAGCTCCACCTCTGGAGGCAAGAGATGAGCATTCCTGAGGCAATGGTAAGCCATCCGGAGGTCCTCTGGCACCGGACTCAAGTCCTCCAATTCTAACGGCTTTCCCCTTCCCGGCAGGTTGTCAAATGCCCCAGTCTCCTGTGCCTCGCGGATTTTCTCTTCGACCACCCTGAGGAGGAAGGACTGAGTCATTTCATCCCTCTCGCTTTTCGTCCGCCGGCTCCCTTTAACAACAACACCTTCTCAACACCCCTCAGCCCTTACGCTACCGTGAGAAATAAGCGCGGGCGCATTCTTCACTACAGAAGTAGTGGCCCTGCCGATGGATGGCCTCACCCCTGGGGACATAGCTTTGACACTGAGGATCCAAGACCATCTCTTGGTCCGATCCGGAGGGAGGTTGTTTCGAGTTATCGCGCCTCTTACCCCCTGAAAGTAATGAATAAATAAACAGAAATAAGAGGTAAACGAGTAGGAGAAAAATTAAAAGCCGAAGAACCAAATTACTGCCCTTTCAGGCCCTATCCTCGACTATAGCATCAATCGAGAGTTTATAATCTCATCAGACTCACTTTTTTGTCATCTTTGACTTTCACCACAAGCTGGGAAATGGTTAGTCCCAATACCGGATGAGCCAGCTGGGGGGCAATCTCGCTCAGGGGGATAAGAACGAATCTCCTATTGTGCAGCTCAGGGTGCGGAATCTTAAGACTACTCCTTGCCATCTTCAATTTGTCGTAGAGAAGGATGTCCAGGTCAATGATACGTGCCCCCCACCGCTTGCGTATCTTTTTTCGTCCCATCGCACGCTCGATATTCTTGCATTTTTTTAGGAACGTCTCAGGCCCCCATGCCGTCTCCACCTCAATCACACCATTGACATACCATTCCTTCGATTCCCCTAAAGGCTCGCTCTCGTAGAGCGACGACTCTCTGGTGATTCGTGTCTTCGGGATATTGGCAATCCGGCTCATGGCTTCCAGATAGTTTTCTTTTTTCTTTCCCTGATTAGAGCCAATCCCGATATAAACCTGATGAAAGTTCATCTTCCACACCCAACGTTAAAACTTTATCTTCCCGATTCTCTCCACGCCTTCCTTAAGTCGGTCCTTAGGCACACATAACGTGAGGCGGATAAAGCCTTCTCCCGCCACACCGAAGCCGTTACCCGGCGTCGTCACCACCCCTGCTTCATCGAGCAACTTAGCAGTCAGTTGATTTGAAGTGAGTCCCTTGGGGACGGAGACCCAGACATAAAAAGTGGCGCGAGGCTTTTCACACTCAAGCCCCGCCGCCTGCAGCCCGGAAACCAGGACATCCCGCCTCTCCTGATAGACTCTCCTCGACGGCTCTACCACCTCATCGGCCAGGCGCAGGGCCTCAACTGCCGCTTCTTGAACCGCTTGGAAGACCCCCGAGTCAACATTGGACTTGACCTGGGCCAGGCCGCTTATAAGATCGCTATTCCCCACGGCCATCCCTATACGCCAACCGGTCATGTTGAAGGTCTTGGAGAGGGAGTGGAATTCGATGGCTACATCCCTGGCCCCATCGACCTGAAGAAGACTCATCGGCCGATAACCATCGAAAGCAATCTCCGTGTAGGCCGCGTCATGACAGATGATGATCTGATTGCGGTGGGCAAATTCGACAACCTGGTCTAAGAATTCCTTCTCGGCCACAGCAGCTGTGGGATTATTCGGATAGTTGATCCAGAGCAGCTTGGCCTGCCGGGCAACCTCTGCAGGAATAGCATCCAGATCGGGCAGGAACCGATTTGCTTTGCTGAGGGGAAGGGAATAGTTTCTCCCGCCGCTGAACAAGGTCCCAATCTGGTAGACTGGGTAGGCAGGGTCTGGGACCAGGACAAGGTCACCTGGGTCTACAAACGCAACCGCCATGTTAGCAATGCCCTCTTTTGAGCCGATAAGAGAAAGCACTTCCTTTTCCGGATCAAGCTTGATGCCAAACCGACTTTTATACCAACCCGCTACCGCCACCCGAAACTCGAGCAGGCCAGAGCTGCTGGGATAACGGTGGTTGTCCGTCGCCTCAGCCGCAGATTTGAGCCTTTCAACGATTGGAGCCGGGGTCGGAATATCTGGGTCACCAATTCCGAGATCAATAAGATCAACCCCTTTGGCCAAGGCCTCTCTCTTTCTCCGATCAATCTCGGCAAATAGGTACGGAGGTAACTCTTTGATTCTTCTAGCTTTTTCAAGCTTCATGGCCAATTCCCTTAAGCCCCTGCAAACCAAAATGAAAAAAAGCAGTCTTTTACCTGTTTTTTGCCGTTTTGACAACTAATATAATTCTCATTACTTTCATCATCAAGGACGATTGATATGACCTTTCGTATTATCATAGACGGCTATAACCTCATAGGAAGTGATAGAGGGTTGCGGGGCGACCTCGAGGGAAAGAGAAAACAGCTCATCCAACGTCTCCAGCAATATCGTGAAAGTAAAGGCCATCCGATTACACTGGTCTTCGACGGGTGGCGTTCCGGCTGGGCGCACGAAGCGCAAGAGCATACCGGAGGCATTACGGTAATCTTCTCACGGCAAGGAGAGAAGGCAGATAGCGTCATCCAAAGGCTAGCCAGAGAAATGGGCAGCGGGTGTGTTGTCGTGACATCGGATCGGGAGGTGCGAAGAGCCGCAGAGACGGCAGGGGCAGCTGCTATCTACTCGGGAGAATTTGGCGCCAGGCTACAAACGTTTGACAGAGAGACCTTTCACGACGAAGAAGATGTGACCGATCACCTGTCAGAACAGGATATCCAATTCCAAGGAAAAAGAGGGAATCCGCGAAGGCTCTCGAAGAGAGAAAGAAAGAGAAGAGAAAGGCTCAAAAAGCTATAATTAATAAGGTCCTCCGGGAATTTCTCTTGTTTTCCACCTGACCAAATTTGAAATTGTAGATTTCTCATGATTTAGAAAATAGCCCAGAACTATTCGTAGAAGTGAGAGGGGAGAAGCGAAATGGCTCGAAATTGGCAGCTACTCTCTCAATTTTCTGTTGGCATAATTTGTGCGCTATCTTAATGACGCCACAGACAGGCGTAGATCCATGTTCAGCTAAATAGACTTTCCATAATCGTGATTACGAGAGTAAGCCGCCCAAGCTCTCTAAAGACAAGAAAAAAACTCAGAAAAACTCTTGATAAAACGGGCACATGGAAGATCTATCTTTGCTTTGGAAGATCTTTGATGGATTAATCCTAGTCAACCTCTTGACAAAGCTAGGCGTGTTGGATTTGTATTAGGGCCGTGGTGGATAGATCGTTTCGACTCTACGTAGACAAAAACGAGCGGAAGGGAGGTGAATGATCGGCTCTTGATTGCTCGTTGGAGTTTTTGGAGTTTACGGGAACAAACGAAGGGTCATATCAATTAACCACGAATACAGCAGTTGCAGAGAGGATGTGCATGCGAGGGAGAAAAAATTTAAAGGAGGGTTAAGTTATGATTAGGTCTCATAGACACATTGTAAATTGGTGGCTTATTTCAGGGTTGCTTCTGGGCCTCTCCGTGTCTCCGCTAATTCAGGGGAAAGGCCTGGCCTGGGAGCCGAAGAAGCCGGTCGACTTCGTGATTATGGCCGGAAAAGGGGGCGGCGCTGACAGGATGTCCCGCCTGATGCAAACTATCATCGAGAAGCACAAATTCTCGTCCAAGCCTTTTATTCCCATAAACAAACCAGGCGGGTCGGGGGCCGAATCGCTGGTCTATATGAAGCAGAACGCCGGTAATAACCACGTGATCATGGTTACCCTTAACAGCTTTTATACGACGCCGTTGCGCCAGCCGAAGCTCGGGGTCGACATCTCAACGTTTACCTCCATCGGGCGGATGGCCGAGGATACCTTTCTATTGTGGGTGCACAAGGACAGCGGCATTAAAAACGTCGATCAGTTCGTCAAGGCGGCCAAGGCCAAGGGCAACAACTGGATCATGGCAGGGACCGGTAAGGGCCAGGAGGACCAGCTGCTGACGAGCTTCCTTAACACCGGCTATGGTCTCAACATGAAGTATGTGCCCTACAAAGGCGGCGGTAGAGTCGCCAAGGAGCTGGCCGGCAAGAACGCCGACTCGACTGTGAATAACCCGTCGGAACAGCTTGGCTTCTACCAGGCCGGCAAGACGATCCCGCTCGCCGCGTTTACGCCAACTCGGCTCCCGCTGTTTAAAGAGGCACCGACTTTCAAAGAGCTCGGCAAGGACTTCGTCTACTTCATGCAGCGCAGCGTAGTCGGGGCGCCCGGGATGAGCAAGGAAGCCGAGGCATTTTACCGAAACGTCTTCGCCCAGGTCTATGCCTCCGACGAGTGGCAGAGCTACATGACGAAAAAGAGCCTCCTGGGAGGTTTTCTGACCGGGAAGGCGCTCAAGAACTACTGGGCCAAAGAGAAGGCAATCCATAAGGTGATGCTGAAGGACATCGGGGAAATCAAGTAATCGGACTCCAGAGTTTCGGCAGCGACTGAGAAGGGAGGAGATCACCAGCATGCGACGGGCAGAGCTCGTTATGGCAGGCGTCATGGCGATCTTCTCCCTCTACCTGATGTGGAAGAGTGCAGAACTCCCCATTGGCTGGATCTCCGGAGAAGGTCCAGGCGGCGGGGCGTTTCCCTTCTGGTTGTCCACGGGCATGCTTATCTGCTCGGTCTGGGTGATATTGCGCTGGATAAGGGGAACCAGCCTACCGTCGCAATCCACCCAACCCTACATGGACAAGCGGTCGGTCAGGCTGTTCCTGATCGGCGCAGGCTCGCTGGCGGTGATGATCGGGTCGATCCACATCATCGGAGTATACGGGGCAATCCCGCTGTTTCTCATCTTTTATATGCGGTACCAGGGCCGCCATCCTTGGCTCATGACCGGGGCGGTGGCGGCTAGCACGCCTGTCGTCCTGTTCTTCTTCTTCGAAATCGCCTTGAGGATTACTTTGCCGAAGGGCTTTACCGAACCCCTTTTCTATCCCTTGTACGACATATTTTTCTGATGTCTTGACCTAACTCACGGCCGGCATCCCGAGCGTACTAGTTCTTGGGCGTTAGTCCTCTCTAGTATCCTAAAAGCTTAAATAAGAATGGAAACTTTTAACCTGCTCATCAACGGATTTTTCATCGCCTTTCAACCGTTGAACCTGGCACTCGTCATCTTTGGCTGCACCGTCGGTCTTTTCATTGGCGCCATGCCTGGCCTGGGTTCGGTCAACGGGG
>JAZFYO010000453.1:0-2699 GCA_036443615.1 Binatia bacterium
AAAATCAGGTGAAAGTTCAGGGAGAGTTTAACCAAGACATCACCCAAGAACGGTGATGACCATCACACCTAGCCCGGTCTATGCATAGGTTCTTGTCACGAAGCGGGGTAGGGTCGAGCCGGGACCGTCAGGATTGCAAAGACTCCGGAATGGGGGAGGCACCTCAGGTGCCGAATCCAAAATTCAGGGCTGTTTTGTGGCTGTTCGGCACCTGAGGTGCCTCCCACATTCCGGAGGGTCTCTGCCATATTCCTGGTGCTCCTCCCAATCGTTTTGAGCAACGCGGACAGGTCAGCGCTTTCGTCGCTTCGTTACAGGAACCTATGCATAATCCGGACTAGGCCAGATCAGTTCAGGTGCTCGTATACGAGTTCCTCGAAACCTTGATATACGGCGATACAGGTCTCGTCATAGAAGGGCAAGACCTGCATGAGAATCACAGCAACAATTCCCTTCTCCGGATCCACCCAGAAGTGGGTGTTGGATAGACCCGACCAGCTGTAGCTACCCGGTGAGCGCAAATGGCCTTCATTCCCCCCTGCGACAGCAATCTGAAAGCCCAAGCCGAATTTGTCCCCCCTACGGGCTCCCAGCGGAAAAGCTTGGGACAGTAAAGGATTTAGGCCCCGTTGGGTCTCAACAACCAACTCGCCGATCTGATTCTGGGTCATGAGCTTGACAGAGTCTTCACTCAGTATTCGAGTCGGACCCATGTTACCTCCACCCAGCAACATTTGAAGGAACCTCGCGTAGTCTGTTGCTGTAGAGAGCAAGCCGGCATCTCCGACAATAAAGGGTCGCTGTTTTTCCGGGTTGGGCCTCTCCTGAAGAACGCCATTCTCTCTTTGATGCCGGGTCACCCAACGAGGGTATTTCTCCGCAGGGAGGACATAAAAGGTATCCACCATACCCAAAGGATCAAAGATCCTCTCTTTTAGAAATTGAGGAAGCGTTCGGCCACTGAGTTCCTCAGCCAACTCCCCGAGGACACGCACCTCCATACCGTAGGTCCACCTCTCTCCCGGCTCGTGAAGCAGTGGAAGTTCCCTTTCGGTTTTGCCCGTCTTCTCTACCAACCGGGCCATCAGGGTATTGGAAAAGCCGTAGCCGAATCCCGCCGTAAAGGTCAGCAGGTGACGAATGGTTATCTCTCGTTCAGCTGGCTTGGTTGAATAAGTCCCATTCTCTTCGTCAAACGAGGTGATGACCTGAGGATTTTGCAGCCAATCAATGTACTGGGAGATCGGATCATCCAGGTCGAACCTCCCCTCTTCATACAGCGTCATAACGGCTACCGAAGTGATCGCTTTGGTCATGGAGGCAATCCCGAAGATGGTATCCTTCTGCATCTCAACATCATTCATAACGTCCATTTTCCCGAAACTTTGGTGGTACAGGATGCGATCCCGGTTGGCGACAATGGCCACGACGCCAGGAATGTCCTTGCGATCGACCGCATCCTGAAGGAACTGATCGATCTCAGTGATGCCTTGTTCTGGAATACCCGGCCGGGCCACCTGCTGAGGCTGGAAGCACCCCACCATCAGGATAAAGGGTGAAATCCACAGGCGTCTCATAGGAAAAAGAGTTTTAGTACTCACTTTCATAAATAGGGCAACGTTTGTTGGGAGCGCGACAGAGCCCAGATCGAGGCGCAAGGAGGAGGAGATGCAGGGACATCGACGAGGAGGAGCAACAAAGAAATGGGCTCCGTCCCGCCCCAACCCTTCGGGCGGATCGGGGTTGCGGTCGATCTCTTTGTCTCTCGTCGTCGCCGATGTCCCTGCATCGCCTCCTCCTCTCTTCGCGACCTCGTCTCGCAAGCCCCATCCGCAAACGTTACCATATTTATGAAAGGGAGTACTGGGCGAACTGGACCAAACTTTCCAGGCCATGAATCAAGGTAGGAGTAGAGACATAGGCCTGTGTCTCGCCCTATCGACCCCTTCGTCTCGCACACGCCACAAACGTCATCGAATTTTTGAAAGGGAGTACTTAGGGTAAGGTATTGGGGGCAGGGAGCGAAGCTACTTTCCCCAGGAGATTTCTATGTCGAACCGCGATACGAAGACCGCCACTCATTATCACGAGCAGACCAAGCACTCCTACCGGAGCGTCCGATCCGATACCCACTCTTTGGATTATTCCAATCAGCCGGTACCTTTTAAAACCTACCCTGGACTGAAGCCAATACCGCTACCAAACCCATGGGAGGACATAGAGATCACTGCCCTTTCGGCTGTCTCCGCAGTCACCTCTCCCACACAGGATGAACGAATTCCGAGTTTAAGTGACTTGGCGCGGCTGCTCTATTACTCAGCAGGCATCATCAGACAAAAAAATTATCCCGGGGGAACTTTGATGTTTCGGGCAGCCTCCTGCACAGGAGCGCTCTACGAAGTCGAACTCTACGTGGTGTGTGGGGACCTGCCGGAACTGCCGGCAGGGATCTACCATTTCAGTCCCAAGGACTTTGCCCTATATCGGTTGCGGGAAGGCGACTATCGGGCGGTCGTGGCTCAGGCCAGTGGAGAAGAACCCCATGTGGTGGCGGCCCCCGCGCTCATCCTTTCGACGGGAACCTACTGGCGCAATGCCTGGAAGTACAGGGCCCGGACTTATCGTCATTTCGGTTGGGACAATGGCACGATCGTCGCTCACTTGCTGGCTATGGGCTCCGCCCTGCAGTTGCCGACCCA
>JAZFYO010000454.1:0-2947 GCA_036443615.1 Binatia bacterium
GGCATTTCAAACTTTGATTCAAAGGCGCGTGATATCGAGCGCGCTGTCTTCGACGGAAGGCTTAACTTTCCCGTGGCTGATCCGCCTCCTGCTTCGGATCCCGCTCACGCGGGATCTGCCGGGCCGCTTCATCGGCCTCGGCGTCCGTCGTGTCCATCTCAGTAAGGAACTGAAACAAGCCTACCCGTTTCAACCCGGCGCCTAGTGGTCACGTCGAGGGTCAATACACATCGTAGCCCGCGCGCATTCTGGCTCGAGTCTACTGAGAACTAATAACTGACGGCTGATAGACATCCTCTTTTTCATCCCTTAACACTCAACACTGAACACTATTTCTTGTGCATACTGCCCACTGCAAACTGTCTTTCTCCCTCCTCCACTCATCGCTCAGTCCTCGTTACTCAGTACTGATGATCCTTCGCTCCTCGTTGGCTTGGTCCGATCCGGCGCGAACGGCGCAAATCAAATCGAACTTGATAGCTAAAGAGCTAAGAGCAGACTTGCCTTCTAATGGGTGACCCCCTCGATTATTCGGTCATCGAGGATTGGGTCTTGCGGATCCGACGGGCACCTCAAATTCTTCGCAACGGTCGTCAAATACCTCATCCGGCGACCGCCGCGGGCCCTCATAAGCGTTGGCCCCGGCGCCGGTCCGAGCCTCTCGAGGAGTCGTCCATGCTTCCAGGTCGATGGAGACGTTGTCCTTGGCGTCCCAAACCAGAGCCATGGGGTCGCCGCCCTTTTCTACGATCTTGATTTGATCTCGAAGCATCTCGCGAAACATAAGAATCCCTCGGTCCGACGCGCCGAGGTGCTCTTCGGACCGATCGTAAAGGCGTCCCTGAGTTTCCCAAGCCATCCCGTCCTGGCAAGAAAAGTTGCGCATGTGATACTCGCCGTTCTCGTCCATCCAGGACTTCTCGTAATCCACCGGCGGCTCGTCCGGCTGTTCCATCCGGCTCCCGTCGGGAGACGCTTTAAACCCCACGTGGAAGACCGTCGTGCTGTAATCGTCGATGGGAACTCGCCAATGAAGCGTGCTCAGGGTGTCCGTTTGGCGCAGCATGTTGGGGAAAAGGACGGAGTTACCCCATCCCCGCGCAGCCTTTTCTCCTTCGAACTCCCAGGTTTTGATAATGCCCCAGGGATAGGGTTGGAAACCGTAACGTGAAAACGGACGCATGTAAAAACTCACATCAGCGGAAACCTCCCGCCGCTTGCTCATGTGACCGTGGAGGAAAAGGGTATGGACAAAGTCAGCGGTATTTTCCTCCGCCTGAAGCCAATTGCAGTTGAGCAGGGGGCGAATTTGGAACTTCCGCACGCCGTGGTCCCACACGAGAATGTCCCAACGAGGGAGTAGGGGTTTTTTATCCAGGGGCCCCAGGTACGCGAACAATAACCCGGCCAGTTTTTCCACGGGATACGCCGTGTGATGGATGCTCTCTTTGAAACGCGGATTGGGCTCGAAGGGCTGTTCTACGCACCTCCCCTCCTTGTCGTACATCCACCCGTGGTACGTGCACCGGATGCAGCCGTCCTCCACAAAACCGTAATACAAGGACGTCCCCCTGTGCGAGCAGTGTTCCGCGACCAATCCATAGCCCCCCTTACCATCTCTGTACAGAACCAGTTCCTCTCCTAAGATTTTCACCCGCTTTTTGGGTCTCTCCTCCGTCAGCTCGCTGGCGGCCGCCACCGGATGCCAATAGCGCCGGAACAGGCTCCCGCACGGCGTTCCGGGGCCCACCCTCGTCAGATAATCGTTATCTTCTCTGGAAAGCATAGAGCACCTCTTTTTCCCGTTGTGTTTTCTTGGAAAGCTGGCCTATCTCCTCTTCCACACGCTATTGATGAACTTTAAAGTGGGTCTATCATTCCTATTTTTGGGTGTATCCATGTCGAAGAACTTACGTTTCTCCGATCGGCGGAATTCCTCAGGAATCATGTCTTTGGGAATATCTATTCTGCGTGAATCAACCGCCTCCGGTTGCTTAGCGGATATGTTTTGTACTGCCAGCTGGCCTTCCCGCGACAGGAACCAGTTGACAAAGAGCTTCGCTGCGTTGGGGTGCGGGGTCCTGTTAAGCACCGCAATGTGAGACGGCCCGCCACTGATGGGCACAGCCTCTTTGAAATGCCCGGGAACAAACCAATCCACGGGTAGCCCCTGGGCCTTCGCCTTATCCAAAGTCGTTGTTTGTGGGTTAGTCCGAAGCGCGATGGCGTACTTTCCCCTGGCCAACCAATCGGCAATCTGCCTATGGTCGCGGCTCGCAGCAATCTCCATTTCAGTAAAGAGCCGCGTCAGGTAACGAGGTCCCAGCTCTGGATTATTAAGAAAGTAAGTCATGAGGCGTGAGCCGCGGGCACCTGGGTCGTAAGTGATGATCTTACCTTTCCATTTTTTGTCGAGAAGATCCCAATAAGACTTGATCTTTTTTGGATTTACGAGGTCGGTATTGTATGAAACATCCACGCCGGGGAATGAAGCATACTTGAAGAGGTACTTCCTCTCCTTGTCCACGAAGTAGAGTTTCCCTTCAAACCATTTCGACTGATCCAAAACCTCGGGGAGAACCATATAGGGTTTTAAAGGATCAAATGCCCCTGCACGGGCCAACCTGCCACCCGATCCCGCTCCTAAATGCACAATGTCCGCCACGTAAACCCTAGCCCTCCTTTCGGCCATTACACGTCCAAGTACAGCGCTTCCTCTGCGCGTCAACATTCGAACGACCTTTATCTCTGGGTACTTTTTCCCGAATTCGTTGAAATAAGGTTCCGCGGAATCCCCCGCGTGGTAAACAAGCCTCCCCTCCTTTTTGGCTGCCTGGATCGTCGTCTGCCATTCTTTTTCCCAATCCCCGCTTTGTCCCAGGCTTTGGGCAGGCGAGCTCATAGCCAGGAATGAACTTAAAATTGCCGCGAAGAAAATCGAGCTACT
>JAZFYO010000455.1:0-3758 GCA_036443615.1 Binatia bacterium
CCCTGATCCGAGATTCTTTTGATTGAAACGCGTAGAAAGTCTACGTCTCGTACACCCCAGAATTACTGCAACCTGCGAATTGATGTCGGATCGGGGCTAAGGCTTCCCGCCGAGGGGCCACTGAAGCGAAGGGATGGCAGCTCGTGTAAAGGCACGCTTAATCACTTGCCAGGACTGTGGTTTTCTACTCACGGAACCACACTTTTTACGGTAGAGCCGCCTTTTCCGACTCACACTTAAGCCTGAACAGTCCACCGCCGCCAGTGATTCATCAATGGAAACAGTAGTTAGCGGATTCGATGTTGGAGACCTTGTTGTCCTGATCCCCTTTCGGTAGAATCCCGCTACCCCCAAAACTATCAAAACGACTCATGCTCCTGCTTAAGAAAACACCTATTGACGGAATACTGACCATGAAAGAGAGCATCGAGGCGGTGGAAGATTCGCTGAGACAATTAGCCTTGGGCGAGGGGACAGACTTACCGCGGCGAAGGATTCATCATACCAACAGGATGATCTTCGGTCTTCTTCCTGCTTCTCTCCATGGGGTCATGGGCGCCTATTTGCAAACGGATCTAGAGCGGCGCCTGCATGGGGAGACTATTATCCTTTACTGCATTGAAACGGGTAAACCCCTAATTCTTTATCAGGACTGCTCGATCAATGAACTGCGCACTGGTGCTGCTGGTGGAGTGGGCGTAAAGCATCTCGCCCGCCCGGATGCCCGTTCGGTCGCTATGTTGGGGAGCGGTCCACAAGCAAAAACACAACTAACGGCAGCCTTGGCTGTCAGACCTGTCACCAACGTCAAGGTGTTCAGTCCCACGCCCAAACACTGTGATTCATTTGCCAGGGAGATGAGCCGGAAGCTAAACGTAGAGATCCGCTCAGTGAAAACTCCTAAAGAAGCTGTAGAAGGGGCCGACATCGTGATCACGGCCACCAATTCTCAGAGCCCAGTATTTGAGGGTGCCTGGCTGCAGGAAGGAACCCATGTCACCTCAATGGCCAACGGTGATAAAAACCGCCCTCGTGGTGAAATAGACCATACGACCATACGCAAGAGCACCCCGGTCTTCATCACATCGAATGAGACGGTCATCACGAACGAGAGTGACATCTTCCGCGCTGTGACGGGTGGGGTGATCACCTGGGAGGAGGTAAGAGAGATCGGCCAGGTCTTTCTTGGCAGGGTAGCGGGAAGAACCGAAGCGCGACAGATCACCCTTTTCAAGCTACAAGGGCTCGGTATCATGGACATTGCTCTAGGATTAATGGCCTATGAGCGATTAAAGGGCGGCAAAGTTGCTCAGGAGTGGTGAGTGCTAGAAGACGTGCAATCCTGCGAAAAAAATCATATTTTGAATAGGAAGCAGGTTGATCTTTATGGACGGTAACAACCAAGCCGTAAAACGAAAGATTTTTACTGAACGCCAGCGGGCCACCATCGAAGCGGCAACGGAGCGGATCATTCCCGCCGATCGAGACCCGGGGGCATTGGAGGCCGGTGTGATCAATTACATTGAGCGCATCCTTGCTTCTGACGATAACGATGAGGCGGCACCTCGGGAGGAGGTAAGATCAATTGCGAACTTTTACCTAGGAAGCACAACGGGTCGTACCGAAGAGCAGCAGAACGCCCTCTTCAAAATTCAAGGATTTGGGATCCAGGCCCGGCAACTATACCTCGACGGCGTCCTGGAACTTGACAGGCTAGCGCAGGAGCATTTTGGAGGTGAAGGATTTTGCTCCCTGCAGCCGTCGCAACAGGACCGAATCCTTACCGTCTTAGAAGAGAGGGAAAGCCCCTTCTTCTCCCTCCTTATAAAACATACCATGGAAGGGTTCTACGGTGACCCGCGTCATGGCGGGAACAAGGATCGCGTAGGTTGGACACTCCTGGGCTTTCCTGGTCCCAGGTTCCCCGATGGGTACCAGTCGCCCCTAGGCTGGTACGACGTCCACATCCCGAACAATTATTCCCCGAAGAAGAAGTGAACCATGCCGGGGAATAATCTCGTAGATGTCTGCATTGTCGGTGCCGGGGCTTCAGGGTTAGTTGCCGCCAAGGAACTCAGCGAAGCGGGGATGTCGGTGGTGGTCCTGGAGCGAGGTCCTTGGTACAAACGGGACGACTTCGCCCTAGGGGACGAGATTATCTACAAGCGGCGACCTTTCTTCTGGCCGACCGTGGAACAAGAGCCCCGCACTTGGCGTCCCAATGCACAGAGCCCGACGGAGCGCCTTTCCACGGAGGTGCAGACCTTTTCCAACGCCATGTGCGTCGGCGGAGGCACCGTTCATTACAGTGCCATCTCCTGGCGCTTTCATGAATCGGACTTCAGGGTAAAGTCCACCGACGGACCTGTAGCAGGGACTTCCATCGAGGACTGGCCCATCACGTATGACGACATGGAACCCTACTACGAAAAGGCGGAGTGGACCATCGGGGTGTCCGGCAAGGGCTGGTCCAGCCCTTTTGATCCGCCACGAAAACGCAATTATCCCCTCCCGCCGGTTGCGCGCAACAGTGCCGGCGCGGTTCTGGACAAAGGTGCCCGCAACCTGGGATTGCATCCCTTTCCAACTCCTGTGGCTATTTTGTCAGCCCCCTACGATGGTCGGGATGCATGCATCAACAAAGGTCTCTGTTCAGGTTACGCTTGTCCAGTAGGTGCAAAGTCCAGCACCCTCGAAGCCCTCCTGCCCAAGGCACTGGCCACACGGCGCTGCGAGCTCCGTCCTCTATGTCTGGTCAGAGAGATCAGACTCGACTCCCAGGGCCGCGCTGCGGGAGTGGTGTACTTCGATGCCGAAGGTGCCGAACAGTTTCAGCCCGCTCGGCTGGTGGTGTTGGCCTCCGGAGGTGTTGAAACACCCAGATTATTACTCCTCTCCCAATCATCCCGATTCCCTCATGGACTTTGCAATAACAGCGGGCTGGTTGGAAAAAATCTCATGCTCCACTCTCCCGGAGTGACCCTTGTAGTTGTCTTTCCCGAGCCGCTGGACGGTCACCAGGGGTCATCCAGCACCCGTGTCCTCCACGACTTCTACGAGACCGACACCCGCCGGGGCTTCATCCGGGGCGGGTTTGTGCACCCCCGCGCCCATGGCGGCAACCCCATCGAACTTGCCCTTCGATCCATCCACGGTACTAGATGGGGCCTCAAGCACAAGGATTCCATGCGTGAAACCTGGCGGCACTATCTGCACAGCCACTGCACCGGCGAGAGCCTCCCCACTGAGAGTAACAGGGTCGATCTGGACCCCGAATTGACGGATAGCTGCGGGACACCTGTCGCGCGCATCACCCACACCAGCCACGAAAACGACGTCCGGCTGGCCAGATTTTTAGGGGAACGATCCCGGGAGATTTTTGAAGCTGCCGGGGCCACGAAGGTGATCGTACCACCACCGGAGATTCGCAAACTCCACAACCACCAGATGGGCACCTGTCGTATGGGCGACGACCCGAACTCGTCAGTAGTCGACAAATGGTGCAGATCCTACGACGTCCCCAACCTGTTTATCATTGACGCCAGCGTCTTTGTCACCTCCGGCGGGCTAAACCCTGCACTGACTATTGAGGCCAATGCCTTTCGAGCCTGCGACCAGTTAGTGGCCGAAGCCAAACGAGGCAACTTGAGGTAAGTGACGAGTCGGATAATAACGAGTGATAAGGAGCGCCAAGTCCTAATGAAATGAAGCGTTTCTAAGAGGGAGTGTGTCACCTAGTGCTAAGGATTGGCACCTGA
>JAZFYO010000456.1:0-3276 GCA_036443615.1 Binatia bacterium
CTTTCGAGTAATAATGGCAAAATTACCCGAAAATCCCTTTAATGCCCGAATCCAGGAGCGGTGAAGAACACGCAAGCCTGTAAAATCTAACACATCTGTTCCCTGGCCTAATTTTTGCCCCAATATAGCCTCGTAAGGCCTGTCCGAAAGCTAGATCGTCCGTTGTGGGCCTTTAGTGTAGGTCCCACCTACGAAGGGAAGGAAATACGAATCATCATCGCCTCGTTTCTCATCGTCGTGACGTTTTTAATTAGTGTTATCTTGGGGACGGCCATTTCCGCGCTGCTTTATCCGCTGCCATGAAGCGTGCTGCTTCGGATTTAGGAAGTGGATCCGGTTGTGGCCTAGCAGATTTAGGCTTCGTTAGGCGACGTGGAAAACGGAAAGCATAAAGCTGGTAATCTATGGCAAAGGGAAGAAGATGATTTATTGGCTTACGATGGGGATACGGATATTTACTCTACTGTTTCTCATAGTTGCTTTACTCATCAGAATTTATTTACTCCGATTAAGGGACTTAAAAACCACTTGGACAAAGCGAAAATCGAGGAAGACGATTCCACTCCAAGGATAGCCGCGCATAGAATAACTATAGTTCTAGATGATTGATTAAAGCGTCGATTAATTGCGTTTGGGGGTGAAATTAAGGTCTGCTTTGCTCTGGCACAAGCCTGGGCTACAGACCTTACGGTTCCTCTCAGCCGGGTTGACATAAAAGCCCGTTATCGGATATTACTCCTTCCCAAATACTGAACCGGGCCACTGCGGCAGTTACGCAGCGAATCAGCTATGGCCCGAACGAAAGGCTGGACTATGCGCAGAACGATCTTGGTGCTTCTGCTCTGTCTACTGTTCCTCTCTCCCGGCACTGCCGCCGCCCAATTGCTCCCCATCATCGACCTCCATTTCCACTTCGCCGACCATGGGGACATCGACGTTTTCGTGAAGCAGAGGGACGCCCTCGGGGTCGCGAAGGCTGGCAATGGGGCCAGGTTCGCCCCGGATGCTCTCGCGCTGGATTGGTGGCGGAGGTACCCTGACAGGTTCATCCCGTTTGCCGGGAAGGAGGCAATCAGAGGTTTCATCTCATCCCATGGGGAGCGAACATTGACGCTCCAGGTCCCGGCCGTCGTCGCCTACATCGAGCAGCTCGAGGCCCCCCTGAGTACCGGGCAATTCAAGGGGATCGGTGAGATTCGCATTAACTTCGATTCACCGCTGATGCGGCGCCTATGGAGCCTGTCGGCCACGTACCGAGTCCCCCTCGATGTACACATGGGAGCCTACGACGGACCTGTTGCTGAGATGGAGCGTCTTCTCGCGTCTGACCGACAGGGCACCTTGGTGTGGGCCCACGCTGGCAGCTATGCGAGGCCACCGCTGGTACGGCGGCTTTTGCGGGCACACGTGAATCTCTACGCGGATCTGTCTAACCGGGTTTTCGATATGCGCAACCCCGAGTGGAAGGTCCTGCTGGAGGAGTTCTCTGACCGCTTCGTCCTTGGCACCGATACGCGCTCACTCCCGGAGTTTGTGGATACGATCGGTTCGTGGCGCGAGGTCCTCAAGCAGCTCTCACCCACGACCGCCAGGAAGCTGGCGCACCAGAACGCCGAGAGACTGTTGAATCTGAGACGCTGAAGACGGGAAAAGGTGTCGGGAACCTTTTTGAGATCCGCAACCTCGAGGGCAGGGATTCGATTGAACTCTCCTTCAATCTAATGCTACAAGACTCAATTCAATAGCTTATAAATTGAGTCCTGGGGGTCTAAAACTGAGCAAAGCCAGGCCCAGAGCGGGTCTGAGCCCTATAAGAATTAACATTTTATGAGTTGCGTCTGATCGGGCCTAAAAGACGGATCCCTCCTCACTCCTGAGAGTTAACGACTAGGGAGAGGGTGTTTGTGGTAAATGCCATTTCTAGCTCAGGATGAGCACCTGCAGGCCTGTTTCAGGGATTTAAGCCTCCCGTGTGGCTACCTTGCCATTGCACGGAGATAGGTGACTAAACTGGCCCTAGAGCAGGGCGGGGGAGCAAGAAAGGGTATCTCTAGCGGCCTCCAGATTCCTCTTTCGTGGGGGATCCAATCCCGGGAACCTTGAAAAAATATCGATGGGTCCTCACCTAAGACCAAAAAATCTGGTACTTCCTGCCATACGTGAATATGAAGGCGGTATTGGACCAAAACCCTCCCCCTTCCCATGTTTGCACCATGTTTGCATTTCAAGCGAAACATAGGGGGGGTTGATTTGGTTTGTGCAAAATGTGAAGAATGTGAAGAACCGGGAAAGCTAACAAAAACGGTGGGCTATCGCTAACCCACCGTATTCTCTAATTCTTCTGTAACACCCTGCATAGGATTTCAAGACCGGTGCTTTCAACCGCTCAGCCACCCCTCCGTATAAAGAAATCAAGCGATTACAGACATGGGGCACCTGCCTTCTTTTTCTTGTGAACACCTCGCGAACATTTTGAAGGAGTCTCTGATGTGGGGGTTACCTTATAGGTAATGCGTCGCCAACGACTTATGACCCTAAATAATTATTGAATAATGGACTGAAGGGCAGGGCGATCTTTTATCCTCTGAAGCCACTTTCCCAGGCAGGGTAGAGAGGCATCAGGCAAAATGTTCCACTCCTCAAGACGCAAAAACCTGGGAACAACTGCGGCATCCAGGAGGGAAAAATCTCCGGCAAAATAAGGTTGGTCTCCTAGCTCATGCTCGAACCTCCGGAGCATATCTATAAGTTCTCTTTTGACACTTTCTATTACCGCCAGATCTCTCTCCTTTTCGTCTTTCACCATTTGCTCCCGGATTTTCTGATGAGGAGCGACGAGGTCGGTGAGGGCGTAATCGATCAGGAGGCGGATATTGGCCCTTCGCGCCGCAGCCTTCGGCATCAGGGGCGGCTCAGGATATTGATCTTCCAGATACTCAATGATGATGCGCGATTCGTAAAGCACTGTCTCCCCGTCTATTATCACGGGCACCTTTCCACGAGGGTTTAGTTTGAGGAATTCGGGGTTTTTCTGCTCCATCTTTCTCAAATCAACGGGAATCGTTTCATAGGGAAGCTTCTTTTCTTCCAAGACAATTTTTACCCGCTGGCAATTTGGAGATGATCTGAAATCGTATAGCTTGATTGGTCTTTCGGTGCTCATCATTTTTCTCCTAGAGGTAAACCCCGTACCACGGACTTACGTCCGTGGCTTTGGGGCGCTGCCCTTACAGGGAGGTCGGAACATTCATCCCCGCGCTTACGCACGGGGCGTTC